>NZ_JAPWGV010000015.1:0-131463 GCF_027213915.1 Sulfitobacter sp. G21635-S1 | reverse complement strand
AAGAGAGCTTGAAATAGCTGGCTATTCCTGCGCTCTCTTGCCTGGAACTGAGCAATTTTGGACTGAAACGGGTGGGCGACAATGAATGTCAACACGACCTAGTGACCGTCAAAGGCGCAAAGGGCATGCACTTCCATGCCCATGGCTTCCAGCTTCTTGCGGCCGCCCAGCTCCGGCAGATCTATGATGAAGGCGGTCGAAACGATCTCGCCACCCAGCCGCTCGATCAGCTTGATGCCTGCCTCGGCGGTGCCGCCGGTTGCCAACAGGTCGTCCACCACCAGCACTTTTTCACCCGGCTGGATGGCATCATCGTGGATCTCCACAATCGCCTCGCCATATTCCAGCTTGTACTCCTGGCTGATCGTGGTGCCGGGCAGCTTGCCCTTCTTGCGGATCGGTACGAAACCGACGCTGAGCTGATGCGCGATGGCACCGCCCAGGATGAAGCCCCGCGCCTCCAGCCCCACCACCTTGTCGATGTCGATCCCCGCATAGGGATGCAGCATCTGGTCGATGGCCATGCGGAACCCGCGCGGGTCGGCGAAGAGCGTGGTCACATCGCGGAACATGATCCCCTCATGGGGGAAATCGACGATGGTGCGGATATAGTCTTCGACGCGCTTCATGCAGTGGCCTTTCTCAGCGTTGCGGTCAGAACCCCCATGCCGATCAGGGCGCTGCCCCCGGCGCGGGTGATCCAGGTCAGGATGGCGGGGCGCGCGATGACGCGGCGCAGCCGGTCCGCCAGCAGGGCATAGGCCAGCGCGTTCAGCGCGGCCAGCCCCACGAATGTGCCGGTAAGGATCGCGAATTGCGGCAAAAGCGCCGCATCGGCCCTGACGAACTGCGGCACGAAGGCAATAAAGAAGGCGATGCTCTTGGGGTTCAATGCCGTGACCGCCGCCGCATGGCGAAACACCCCTGCGGCACCGATATCGGCACTGCCCGGCACATCCAGTCCCGCGGCGGGGGCTGAACGGATCAGCCGGATCCCCAGCCAGACCAGATAGGCGGCACCCACCCACTTCAGCAGGGTGAAGAGGGTGGCCGAGGCCAGCACAAGCGTCCCCAGCCCGGCAAGCGATGCGCTCATCGCAACAAGATCGCCAAGCGCCACACCGGCGGCGGAGGCCAGCGCCACCGCGCGCCCCTTGCTGAGCGCATAGCTCAGAACAAGCAAGACGGTGGGTCCGGGGATCAGCAGCAGCGCGGTGGAGGCCGCCACGAATGTCAGCCAAAGGTCGAATGTCATGAATGGGCTCCCTTCTCCGTTTCAACCAGCAAAGACAGGATCGCAAAGGGGCTGCAACCCCCTGTTTTCATTGTTCCCAAAATACACAAAAGCAACATCTGCCGCCCAGGCATTCATCCGCGATTGCCGCTCAGCTCACAACACGCGCCCCGCAACCGCGTCCAGTTTTGCCAGCATTTTCGGATCGCGGGCGTCCGTTTGCGTTATCATCGCGAATTCCAGCGCCCGGTCACAGCCATGCGGGCAGGGCGCCCGGTCCGCCCCCAGCAGTCCGGGCAGGCGTCCGACCATGTCGCGGGCCTTGCCGGCATTGCCCGTCAGGGTGGCGATGATCCGGGTCACATCCACCTCCCCGTGGTCGGGATGCCAGCTGTCGTAATCGGTGATCATCGCGACGGAGGCATAGCAAAGCTCCGCCTCCCGGGCGAGCTTGGCCTCGGGCATGTTGGTCATGCCGATCACATCCGCGCCCCAGCTTTCGCGGTACATCCTGGATTCCGCCAGCGTGGAGAATTGCGGCCCCTCCATCGCCAGATAGGTGCCACCGCGATGCACCTTTATGCCATTGTGCCGCGCGGCGGTCTCGCAGGCGTCGCCCAGGCGCGGGCAGGTGGGATGCGCCACGCTGACATGCGCCACGCAACCGGGCCCGAAGAAGGATTTCTCCCGCGCGAAGGTGCGGTCGATGAACTGGTCCACGATCACGAAATCACCCGGCGCCATTTCCTCGCGGAAGGAGCCCACGGCAGATACGCTGATGACATCCGTGCAGCCCAGCCGCTTGAGCGCGTCGATATTGGCGCGGTAGGGCACGGAGCTTGGCGTATGCACATGCCCCCGCCCGTGCCGCGGCAGGAAGGCCATCGACACGCCGTCCAGCCTGCCGGTCAGGATCGCGTCCGACGGCGCGCCCCAGGGGGTCTCCACCCGCGTCCATTCCGCCCCTTCCAACCCGTCGATGTCGTAAATGCCGGAGCCGCCGATCACGGCGATCTTGGTGGAAGTCATATGGGCCTCATCCTGCTCGGTTCTGGTCGGTTCGGGCCGAGTTTGCATGGATGTGCAGGCGGGGGAAAGCCCGAAAACAGGTCCGTTCACGCACCGGTTATCACCTGTGCCAAGCACCTGAGCCAACCGGTTGAACCTGTCCGATCCCCCCGATACCTCCCGAACGGGGAGGTACCGCGTCATCAACGCGGGGAAAATGCGCGGTCCTGCGGGTTTCATTCCGCGGCAAAGCTTGTTAGGAGCCGCGCGAGCGGCGTGCCGTTTGTCCATTGCCCCAAAGTTAATCCAAGACAGGATGCCAGCCCATGGTGCGCACCACCTTTCGCAGCTTCACCAAGAATCTCGACGTCACCGATCTGCGTTGGATGCCGGGCGAACGGTTCTCTGCAGGGCGTCTGCGGATCGAACTTCTGTCCGGCCTGACCGTCGCACTGGCCCTGGTGCCGGAGGCGGTGGCCTTTGCCTTTGTCGCGGGGGTGCATCCGCTGGTGGGGCTTTACGCCGCTTTCCTCGTGGGGCTGATCACCGCCCTGATCGGCGGGCGGCCCGGCATGATCTCGGGCGCAACCGGTGCGCTGGCCGTGGTCATGGTGGCGCTGGTGGCCCAGCACGGGGTGGAATATCTCTTTGCCACCGTGGTGCTGATGGGGCTGATCCAGATTTTCGCAGGCGTCATGCAATGGGGCAAGTTCATCCGCCTGGTGCCGCATCCGGTGATGCTGGGCTTTGTCAACGGGCTGGCCATCGTCATTTTCCTGGCGCAGATGAGCCAGTTCAAGGTGCCGGGCACGATGGTCGACACGGGCCACGGCATGGGCGGTGGCGAATGGCTGTCTGGCCAGCCTCTGTACCTGATGCTGGCGCTGGTGGCGGCGACAATGGCGATCATCTGGGTCACGCCGCGCGTGACCAGGCTGATCCCGGCACCGCTGGCGGGGATTGGCGTTATCGCGGTGGTGGTCATCGCGACCGGCATGAACGTGCCGCGCGTGGGCGATCTGGCCTCGATCGAGGGGGGCTTCCCGTCGTTCCATCTGCCCTTTGGCGAGGGGATTGGCCTTTATGGCACGGCGCTGGCGCCGATGACGCTTGAAACGCTTTATATCATCGCACCCTACGCGGTGATCCTGGCGGCCATCGGGTTGATCGAGAGCCTGCTGACGCTGAACCTTGTGGGCGACATGACAGGCACGCGGGGCGGTGCGAGCCAGGAATGCATCGCACAGGGCGTGGCGAACACGGTCACCGGTTTCTTCGGCGGCATGGGCGGCTGCGCCATGATCGGCCAGTCGATGATCAACGTGAAATCAGGCGGGCGCACACGGGTCGCGGGCATCGCCGCTGCGGTCTTCCTGCTGCTCTTTATCCTTGTCGGCTCGTCTTTGATCGAACAGATCCCGCTGGCGGCGCTGGTGGGTGTGATGTTCATGGTGGTGATCGGAACCTTTGCCTGGAATTCCCTGACCATCCTGCGCAAGGTGCCCCTGACGGATGCCTTCGTGATCCTGCTGGTGACGGTGGTCACGGTCTACAAGGACCTTGCGGTTGCGGTGGTTGTCGGCGTGATCGTCTCGGCGCTGGCCTATGCCTGGAACAACGCCCGCCGCATCCATGCCAAGAAATACGAGACACCGGAAGGTGCCAAGGTCTATCAGGTGCAGGGCCCGCTGTTCTTTGGCTCTGCCGAGGGGTTTGCCGAGCTTTTCGACGTGGCGAACGACCCCTCCCGCGTGATCGTGGATTTCGCCGACAGCCGCGTGGTGGATCAATCCGCCCTTCAGGCGATCGAGGCGATGGCCGCGAAATACGAGGCGGCGGGCAAGGTGCTGGAACTGCGCCACCTCAGCCGCGACTGCCACCGCCTGCTGACCAAGGCGGGGCACCTTGTGGTGGACAGCGACGATGACCCCGAATACCAGCTTGCGGTCAATTACCAGGTCCGCACCGGAATCCTGGGCGGTCACTGAGCCGTCACCGGGCGGGCGCGGACGAAAGATACCCGATCTTCCGTCCGCCACCGGCTACTTGCGGTTGTCTTTCACAATGCCCCGCACCATCTTGCCAAAGGCGCGGTCCTTGGCCCGCCGTTGTGCCAGCGTGGCCGAATTGAACGCCTCTTCCGCCAGCAGCTTGCGCCAGCGCGCCAGCCGGTCGCTGTCGATCTCTCCGGTCTCCAGCCCGGCACGCACGGCACAGCCCGGTTCCGTATCATGCGCGCAATCGTTGAACTTGCAGGAGGTCGCCAGCGTGGCCAGATCGGCAAAGGTTTCTTCCAGCCCGGCCGAGGCATCGGTCAGCTGCAGCTCGCGCATGCCCGGCGTATCCAGCACGGCACAGCCTGCGCCGGTGATGTGCAGCTGCCGGTGCGAGGTGGTATGCCGCCCCCGCGCGTCGTCCTCGCGAATGCCCTGCGTGGCCGCCTGTGCCGTCTCCGACAGGGCGTTGGTGAGTGTGGATTTCCCCACGCCGGACGAGCCAAGGAAGGCCACGGTCTGTCCCGGTTTGCACCAGGGCGCCAGCGTGCCGCGCGCCTCATCGCCCCGCGCATCCAGCGACAGGACCGTGATCCGGTCGGAAATGCTGCGCGCATCGGCCAGATAGGGGGCCGGATCGTCGCTCAGGTCTGCTTTTGTCAGCAGGATCACCGGCGTGATCTGCGTCTCCATCGCCAGGGCCACATAGCGTTCCAGCCGGGCCAGATTGAAATCGGCGTTGCAGGAGGTGACGATGAATGCCGTGTCGATATTGGCCCCGATCAGCTGCTCTTTGCGGTCATGCCCAGCCGCACGCCTTTTGATCAGGCTCTTGCGGTCCAGCACCCGGCTGCGCTGCGGATGATCGGCGTCGAATAGCAGCCAGTCGCCCACGGTCGCTTCCGGCCCCGGCGGGATCTCGGTGGCAAGGCCGTCGCCCAGGACGCGAAGGCCGGAACGCTGGACTTCCACCACCCGGCAGGGCGGCGTCGCGGCCATTTCGTCGACATCGGTTTGCTGGGCAAAGAAGTTTTGCCAGCCCAGTCGGCTGAGAAGGGAGAGTTCTCGTCGCGGAAGGCCGGATTTGTTCGGGCCGAGAAATTGAGAATAGTCCCGTGTCATCACTGTGATCTTTCATGTCGTACCGGCCATTGCCGGTTGGTAAGTTCTGGTGTTCCAGGCACATCTGAAGCGTCCCGCGCTGCTGCGCAGGACCGGCGGGTCAGGGTGTGCATCGGGGTGGCGCGCTGCCGCCCCACATTACCGGGACATGAAACCTCCATTCTGGCTGGAGACAGGATAGGCGCGAACCGCAGCGCGATCAAGCGCGCAGGGATCGCATCGGGCGGCGTCAATCGTCCGGACGGGCCAGTTCGAACACCTCGCGCACGGCGGTGTATTCGCGGTATCCCATCCGGCTGAGCGGGATATAGGTCGCGCTTTCGAATTTGCCGTCCACCAGGCAGTCGTCACGCAGGTGGATGCCGGTGACCTCGCCCAGCACGACGAAGTTGTTCTTGCCCACCAGCGGAACGATCTGCGTCAGGCGGCATTCAAGCGCTGCGGGGGCATTGGCCACGCGGGGGCAGTCGATTGTCTTACATTCGGTCTTTTCGATACCCGCATGGGCAAATTCGTCCACATTGCGCGGCAGCATCTCCGAGGAGGCGTTCATCGCATCGCGGTCGGCCAGGCCGACGACATTGACGCAGAACACACCGGTTTCGCGAATATTGGCCACGTTGTCCTTGGTATCGCCGGTGTCCTCTTTTGTCCCGGTCGAGGAGAACATCACCTGGGGCGGAACATAGGCCGCGCCGTTGAAGAAGGAATAGGGTGCCAGGTTGTCGTGTCCGTCCTTGCCCCGGGTCGAGATCCAGCCGATGGGCCGTGGCGTGATAAGGGCGTTGAACGGGTTGTGTGGCAGGCCGTGGCCGTCTTCGGGGCGGTAGAACATCAGGTACTCCATGATCGTTTGCCCCCATGGCTATCCGCATGTTAGGGGCTTTGCCACCGCAAACCTAGAACGGCCGCCCACTTGTACCAGTTCAGACCCGAAACACCGGACGACCATTGGGAGGTCGAAGCACTTTATGACACCTGTTTCGCGCCGGGGCGCGAGGCACTGTCCTCCTATCGCCTGCGCGATGGTGTGCGCCCGGTGCCGGGCCTCAGCCGGGTGGCGCGGGATGAAGGTGGCATTCTGGCCGGGGCGATCCGCTATTGGCCGGTGCATATCGGCACATTCGACGCGCTCTTGCTGGGTCCCGTTGCGGTGCACCCGACCCGGCAGGGCGAAGGGCTGGGGCGTGACCTGATCGAGGACAGCCTGTCGCTGGCCGCGCCGCTGGGCTGGGACCGCGTGATGCTGGTCGGCGATGCGCCCTATTACGGGCGGTTCGGCTTTGTGCGGCTGGACGATGTGGTGATGCCGCCGCCGACAAACCCCGACCGCGTGCTGGGCCGGGCGCTTGTCCTCGGTGCCTGGGACGGGGTCCGGGGCAATGTCACCCGCTGGGTGGATTGAAAAGCAGGCCGGCCTGACCCACATTGAGGGGATGGAGGACCGCGCATGGACATCAAGACCAACCTGCCTGCCACGATAGATGTTGATGCTGAACTTGACCGTCTGGCAAAACGCTATCGCGCCGCCAACGGGCTGGGGATGAATGTGCTCAACCTGATTGGTGGCAGTGCGGAGAATCTGCTGGACCGGCTGCCAAAGGCGCTGCGCACCAACCTTGAACGTGCAACGCTCAGCGCCCTGCAACAGGCGATGAAGGCGGCCCATTCCAGCCGCAGCGTCGTGCCGGATCAGAAAAGCTGGCTCAACCAGGCGGTTTCTGCCGCGATGGGGGCGGCAGGCGGTGCGGGCGGTTTGCCCACGGCACTGGCCGAACTGCCGGTCACCACGACGCTGCTGCTGCGGGTGATCCAGGGGGTTGCGGTCGAACACGGCTTTGACCCCGGCGCGGAGAATGTGCAGTTCGATTGCGTGCAGGTCTTTGCCGCCGCCGGGCCCTTGTCGGGGGATGACGGGGCCGATCTGGGATTTCTTGCCGCCCGGATGACGCTCACGGGCAAGGCGGTGCAGGCGGTGGTCCACCGTGTCGCGCCAAAGCTTGCGATTGTCATGGGGCAGAAACTGGCCGCCCAGACCGTGCCGGTGCTGGGGGCGGTGGCAGGGGCGGCGACGAATTACGCCTATACCAGCTATTACCAGGAAATTGCCCATGTGCATTTCGGGCTGCGCAAACTTGCCATTGACGCTGATGTCCCCCATGCGGAACTGCTCAAGGGGCTGGAAGCGCGCATGGCACGCACGCCGGTCAAGACCTGAGCCTAACGCCCGATGCTGCCCGGTGCCACGGTGGTGGCTTTCAGGATGGCATAGCAGGACATGCCGGGCACCAGTTCCATTTCCCGCACGGCGCGGGCGGTGACGCGGGCCAGCAAGCGGTCGCGCCCCGCGCGCAGCCCGATGGCGGCCCCCGGCCCGTCACCGGGATGCACACTGTCGATCACCACCGGCAGGACATTGACCGAAGACAGCCCTTCGGGCCGTTCCCGCGACAGGATGACATCCTGCGCCAGCACCCGCAGCCGCACCCTCGCGCCAACGGCGGCCTGCACGCCGGGCAGTTCCAGCACGCCCGCGTCGATCCGCAGCGTCGACAGGCCATCCTCGGCATGGGCCGTGATCTCGGCCTCGATGACCGCCCCCGCTTCGCGGACCCCAAGCAGCGGCACCGCGGCGGGGTCGGCCATGACGTCATAAAGCGGACCCTGGGCGCGCACCTGTCCGTCCTGCAGCAACACAAGCGTATCGGCCAGCCGCGCGACCTCGTCCACCGCATGGCTGACATAGAGGATCGGCAGCTTCAGCGGCCCGTCACGCAGCCGTTCCAGATAGGGCAGGATCTCTTGCTTGCGTGGCCCGTCCAGGCTGGCCAGCGGCTCATCCATCAGCAACATGCGCGGATGGCTGAGCAGGGCACGCCCCAGCGCCACGCGCTGTTTCTCGCCCCCCGACAGGGTCGCGGGGGCGCGGTGCAGCAGGTCGGACAGGCCCAGAAGGGCGACCACATCGTCAAATCCCGCACCCGTCGCACCGGCGGGGCGGAACCGCGCCCCGAACATCAGGTTTGCGCGTGCATCCATATGCGGAAACAGCCGCGCATCCTGGAACACCACGCCAAGCCGCCGCGCGGCAGGCGGCACAAAAAGCCCGGTTTGCGCATCGAACAGGCGTGTGCCGCCGATGGCCACATGGCCCGCATCGGGCCGCAACAGCCCCGCGACGGCATTGATGACAGTGCTCTTGCCCGCGCCGGAACGGCCAAAGAGGGCGGTGATCCCCGGACCGGCCTTGCAGGCCACATCCAGCGTGAAATCGGCAAATCGGTGCCGGATGTGCAGATCAAGCGTCATGTGCCCGCGATCCTTGCCGCCACCCGGCGCGCCAGTGCTTCGGACAGGACCACGGCCCCCAGCGCCACGACGCAGGCCATGATCACCATCGCGACCGCCTGGCTTTCACCCCCCGGGATCTGCAGGGCGGACCAGATCGCGCTGGGCAGGGTCTGGGTCTGGCCCGGGATATTCGCGACAAAGGTGATCGTGGCGCCGAACTCGCCCATCGCCTTGGCAAAGCCCATCACCGAACCGGCCAGGATGCCCGGCAGAATCAGCGGCAGGGTGACACGGGCAAAGATCGCATGGCGCGGTGCGCCCAATGTGGCGGCGGCCTGCTCCAGCTTTGGGTCCACCGCCTCGATCGCAAGGCGCATGGCGCGCACCATCAGCGGAAATCCCATGACGATGGCCGCCAGCACCGCGCCGGTCCAGTGAAAGGCCAGCGTCAGCCCCAGCGGTTCCAGCAGTTGGCCCAGCGGGCCGGTGCGGCCAAAGGCCAACAGCAGCAGGTACCCCGTGACCACCGGCGGCAAGACCAGCGGCAGATGCACAAGCGCGTTCAGCGC
Source organism: Sulfitobacter sp. G21635-S1 (assembly GCF_027213915.1). Lineage (NCBI taxonomy): Bacteria > Pseudomonadati > Pseudomonadota > Alphaproteobacteria > Rhodobacterales > Roseobacteraceae > Sulfitobacter > Sulfitobacter sp. G21635-S1. The sequence goes on along the minus strand of NZ_JAPWGV010000015.1, from coordinate 122,245 downwards.
GGATTTGCCCCAGAAGTCACGCCGCGCCAGAAGCCATGCGACCCAAAGCGCCAGCGGCATGGCCAGAACCGTGGCCCAGCAGCCCACCCAGAGCGAGAGGCGCAGGGCCTCCCATGCGGCGGCATCCAGGTTCACGGCGCGCGAAACCCGTGCCGGGCAAAGACAGCGCGCCCCTGCGGGCTGACCAGCAGGTCGAGAAAGGGTGCCCCCGCCGCGTTCAGCGCCGCCGCCGGATAAAAGATCGGACCGGTAAGCTGCGCGGGCACCTCGTAAAGCACCGATACCCCGGATTCCGCCGCCGCATCCGTGGCATAGACGATGCCCAGCGGTGTTTCGCCCCTTGCCACCAGTGCCAGGGCCGCACGTACATTGTCGGTTTCAGCCAGATGGGTGCTGAGATCATCCCATAAACCGGCTGCACGCAGCCAGCTCTGGGCATAGGCGCCGGCCGGGACCGCGTCGCGCTGACCCATGGCCAGCCGGTTGCCCTGCAATCGCGCGGCAAGGTCTTCGGGGCCGTCAAGCGGGGCGGCTCCGGCTGGGCCGATCACCACCAGGGCATTGCGGGCCACGATGGCGGGATTGATCGCAGCCGCGACGCCTTGTTCCGCCAGCCAGTCCATCCAGAGCGGGCTGGCCAGCATGATCACATCCGCCGGCGCCCCCGCCGCGACCTGCCGCGCCATGGTGCCGGAGCCGCCGAAAGACAGGATCACCTCTTCCTGCGCCAGCGCTGCGACATCTTCCAGCACACCGCGCAGGGAGGCGGCGGCAAAGACCGTGATTCGCTCCGCCAGCGCAGGGCCGGAGAACAGCAGAAACAGACAGAGAAGAGGCATCAGGCGGATCATCAGCCGCACTATCGACGAAGGGTCCGGGGCGCACAAGTCCTGCCCATTGGTGGTGGCCTTTGCCGGATGATTGCTTATACTTGGATGGCAGGCAGGATGTATTGGCAGGATCCGTGAAAGAGTTGAAGATCAAGCAACTCCCGATTTCGCTCTATGGTGCGCGAAAGGATGAGATGCGGACCCAGTTCGCGGCGCTTTGTTATCGCATCCGGCGTGGCAAGGTGCAGGTTTTGCTGGTCACGTCGCGCGGCTCAAAGCGCTGGATCGTGCCGAAAGGCTGGCCCATGGATGCAAAGACACCTGCCGCCTCTGCCCTGCAGGAAGCCTGGGAAGAAGCGGGGGTTACGGGCCGGGCCGATGACCGCTGCCTGGGCGTCTTTACCTATGCCAAGGAGGTCGGACAGATCAGCGATGTGCCCTGCCTTGCCATGCTCTTTCCGGTCGCTGTGAAATCGCTGTCCAAGCAGTTTCCCGAAAGCGACCAGCGCCGCCGCACCTGGGTCTCGCGCAAGAAGGCGGCGCGCATGGTATCGGAGCCGGAACTGGCCCGGCTGATTCTGGATTTCGACCCGCGCCTGGTGTCGGGGTCCAAAGATGTTTCTTGACGCGCCTGTGGCGCGTACCCATTTCAATAGAAACAGGATATCAGGAGACGACCTGCGGCCATGATCAGCTACACCCTCAAATGCAAGGCGGGCCACAGCTTTGACAGCTGGTTCCAGTCGGCTGCGGCATTCGAAAAGCTGGTGGCAGCACGTCAGGTGACCTGCGTGGAATGCGGATCGGATGAGGTGACCAAGGCGGTGATGGCGCCGCGCCTGTCGAAACGGCCGCAAACATCTGAAACGGACCAGCTGGCGCCGGAGGCGGATGACACGCCGATGCTGAGCGTGCCGAGCACCGAAGTGCAGCAGGCGCTGGCGGAACTGCGCCGCAAGGTGGAGGCGAATTCGGACTATGTCGGGGAGCGGTTCACCCAGGAGGCGCGGGCAATGCATCTGGGCGAAAAGCCGACACGTTCGATCTATGGGGAGGCGCGGCTGGACCAGGCCCGCAGCCTGATCGAAGACGGTGTGCCGCTGATGCCACTGCCGTTCCGACCGAAACAGAAGCTCAGCTGAGAGGCATCTCATGACAATTCTGATTACCGGTGCCAGCCGGGGCATCGGCGCAGGCCTGGCCGCGCATTACCGGGCAGAGGGTCAAGAGGTGATCGGCACCGGCCGGTCGGTCACGGCGCAGATCCAGCTGGATGTCACCCGCCCGCAAAGCCATGCGGCCATGGCGCGGGCCCTGGGCGAGACGGCGATCGACCTGCTGGTCTGCAATGCGGGTGTCTATCTGGACAAGGGGGCCGATCTGGATACCGGCTATGGCGCCGATCTCTGGGCGCAGAGCTTTGCCACCAATGTGACCGGTGTATTTCTGACGGTTCAGGCGCTGTTGCCGCATCTGCGCCGGGCGGAGGGGGCGAAACTGGCGATCATCGCCTCGCAGATGGGCTCCACCACCCGCGCGCCGGGGGGCAGCTATATCTACCGCGCCTCCAAGGCGGCGGCGCTGAACCTGGGGCGCAACCTGGCAACGGATCTTGCGCGAGAGGGGATTGCGGTGGGCATCTATCATCCCGGCTGGGTGCAGACCGACATGGGCGGTGCGGCAGCCGAGATCACCACGCAGGATGCGGTGCGCGGGCTGGCCGCGCGTTTTGCCGCGCTCAGCCTTGAGACAACCGGATGTTTCGAGACATGGGACGGCCGCGCCCACGCCTACTGATGGGAAAATGAGCAGCTGCGCCGCATTTGATTGATGAATTTGGGTTCCCCAAATTGCTGCGAGGCGCTGCCTCGCGCTCCGGTGCATTTTTGGAACAATGAAAGGGGCGCAGGCTTGCAGTGGGCTGCGCTTGCGCGTAAACCCCGCCGGGATTGAAAGGCGGGGGTGATATGCCTGTTTTGGTGATGAAATTCGGCGGTACGTCGGTGGCGACCCTCGACCGGATCAGACGCGCGGCCAAGCGTGTGGGCGTGGAAGTGGCCAAGGGCTATGACGTGATCGTCATCGTTTCGGCCATGTCGGGCAAGACCAACGAGCTGGTCGGCTGGGTGAACGAGACGTCGCCACTTTATGATGCGCGTGAATATGATGCGGTTGTGTCCAGCGGCGAGAATGTCACCGCAGGTCTGATGGCGCTGACCCTGCAGGAGATGGACGTCCCGGCGCGGTCCTGGCAGGGCTGGCAGGTGCCGGTGCGCACCACCTCGGCCCATTCCGCCGCGCGGATCGAGGAGATCCCGCCTGCGAATATCCGCGCCAAGTTTGCCGAAGGCATGAGGGTTGCCGTGGTGGCGGGTTTCCAGGGGGTCAGCCCGGAGGGCCGGATCACCACGCTGGGCCGGGGCGGCTCTGACACCACCGCCGTCGCATTTGCCGCCGCATTCGAAGCGGAGCGTTGTGACATCTATACGGATGTTGACGGGGTCTATACCACTGATCCGCGGGTGTCCTCCAAGGCGCGCAAGCTGGACCGCATCGCTTTCGAGGAGATGCTGGAACTGGCCAGTCTTGGGGCCAAGGTCCTGCAGACCCGGTCGGTGGAACTGGCCATGCGCTACAAGGTCAAGCTGCGGGTCCTGTCGAGTTTCGAGGAACAATCCGACGATGCGGGAACGCTCGTTTGCGATGAGGAGGAAATCATGGAAAGCAATGTGGTCGCAGGGGTCGCGTTTTCGCGCGATGAGGCAAAGATGACGATGGTTTCGGTCGCGGACCGTCCCGGCATCGCTGCCACGATCTTTACCGCGCTGAGCGATGCGGGGGTCAACGTGGACATGATCGTGCAGAACATCGCGGAAGAGGGGCGCACGGATATGACATGGTCCTGCCCGGTGGATCAGGTCAAACGTGCCGAGCGCGCCATTGCCGGCGCCAAGGAAAGTGGCGTGATCAACTTCCAGGAGCTGATCGCGGATGAGGATGTGGCGAAGGTATCTGTGGTGGGCATCGGCATGCGCAGCCACACCGGGGTGGCGGCCAAGATGTTCCAGGTGCTGCGCGACGAGGGGATCAACATCAAGGTGATCACCACCTCCGAGATCAAGATCTCGGTGCTGATCGACCGCAAGTACATGGAACTGGCGGTCCAGGCGCTGCATGATGCCTTTGAGCTGGACAAGGCGGCCTGAGCCTTTGGGCATGTTCATCACGGCAGCCTGAGCGCGTGCCGTGAAATTGGGCAGCCATGGCGCGCGCGCGGCTGTGACCGCGCTGTCGATACACGCTGAGGTGGACAGTCAGGCACTTTCCGTTTTCTGTGGACTATGCTCTAAGCCGGAACAGCAAAGGGGGGCGTGTCAGCATGGCAGAGCGTTTTGAAAGCGAAAGCCGCAAGCTGCTGGGGCGTCTGCGCGATGCCATGGCATCCGATGATGCGGGCCAGGCGCGTCTGAACAAGATCACCCATCTGATTGCCACCTCCATGGGCTGCGAAGTCTGTTCCATCTACCTGTTCCGGGATGAGGAAACCCTTGAGCTTTGCGCGACAGAGGGGCTCAAGGCGGAGGCGGTGCACGAGACCCGGATGCGGATGGGCGAGGGGCTTGTCGGCCGTGTGGCCAAGCGCAAGCAGGTGATCAACACGCCGGATGCGCCGCAGGCACCGGGTTTCCGTTTCATGCCGGAGACGGGTGAGGAAATCTATTCCAGCTTCCTCGGCGTGCCGATTCAGCGGCTGGGGGAGACCCTTGGCGTTCTGGTGGCGCAGTCCAAGCAGGCGCGGGAGTTTTCGGCCGACGAAGTCTATGCGCTGGAAGTGGTTGCCATGGTGCTGGCCGAGATGACCGAGCTTGGCGCTTTCGTGGGCGAGGGGGCGGCAATGTCTGCCCGTCACTCCCAGCCGGTGCTGCTGCGCGGTACGGTGGGGCAGGAAGGCGTGGCGGAGGGCCATGTCTGGCTGCATGAACCGCGCGTGGTGGTCTCCAACCCGATCGCGGACGACCCGGTGCTGGAAGAACAACGCCTGATTGATGCCGTGGACCAGCTGCGCGTCGGTGTGGACCAGATGCTGGCCATGGCAGGGGGCGACAAGGACCAGACCCAGGTGCTGGAAGCCTACCGCATGTTTGCCAATTCCAAGGGCTGGATGCGGCGGATGTGCGAAGACATCCAGAGCGGGCTATCCGCCGAAGCTGCAGTGGAAAAGGAACAATCGCTGGCGCGCTCCCGCATGGGGCAGGCCACGGATGGCTATCTGCGCGAGCGGCTGAGCGACCTGGATGACCTGTCCAACCGGCTGCTGCGCATCCTGACCGGGCAGGGCCATGACACCGGGGCGGAACTGCCTGCGGACCCGATCCTGGTCGCGCGGAACATCGGCCCGGCGGAATTGCTGGAATATGGCCGCTCACTGCGCGGGATCGTGCTGGAGAATGGCTCTGTCGGGTCACATGCGGCGATTGTCGCGCGGGCGCTGGCGATTCCGCTGGTGGTGCATGCCGGCCGGATCACCAATGACGCGCTGAACGGCGATCACATCATGGTGGATGGCGAGCAGGGCGTCGTGCACCTGCGGCCCGATGAAAGCGTGGCTTCGGCGTTTCGCGACAAGATTGCGATGCAGGCGGCGGCGCAGGAAAGATATGCCTCGATCCTGGATCTGCCCGCGCAGGCGAAATGCGGTGCCGTGGTGTCGCTGCACATGAACGCGGGGCTGATGGCGGATCTGCCCTCGCTCACCTCTTCGGGGGCTGAGGGGGTGGGGCTGTTCCGCACCGAACTGCAGTTTCTTGTGCGTAACCAGATGCCCAAGCGGATGGAACTTGCGGCTCTCTATTCACGGGTGCTGGACGCGGCCCATGGCAAGCGGGTGGTGTTCCGGACCCTCGATATCGGGTCGGACAAGGTGCTGCCCTATATGAAGCCCAATGATGAGCCGAACCCGGCGCTGGGCTGGCGCGCGATCCGGGTCGGGCTGGACAAGCCGGGCGTGATGCGGATGCAGCTGCAGGCGCTGATCCGCGCGGCGAACGGGCGGCCTTTGACGGTGATGTTTCCCTTTGTCGCGCAGTTCGAGGAATTCCGTGCCGCCCGTGCCGAGATGGACAAGACATTGGCGCGCGAGGAACGGCTGGGCCATGTGCTGCCCTCCAAGATCGAAGTGGGCGCGATGCTGGAAACCCCCAGCCTTGCCTTTGCGCCGAAGCAATTCTTTGAAGAGGTGGAGTTTCTGTCGATTGGCGGCAATGACCTCAAGCAGTTCTTCTTTGCCGCTGACCGGGAGAACGAGCGCGTGCGCCGTCGTTATGACACGCTGAACCTGAGCTTTCTGAATTTCCTGGAAGGCATTGTTGAACGGTGCCGGGAAACCGGGACAGATGTGTCATTCTGCGGCGAGGATGCGGGGCGGCCTGTGGAAGCGGTATGTTTCGCGGCCATCGGGTTGCGGTCGCTCTCCATGCGGCCAGCTTCCATCGGCCCGGTCAAGAGCCTGCTGCGGCGCTGCAATCTGGATGAGGTGCGTGCGATCATCGAAAAGGCGCGCGATCAGGGGGATATGTCGGTGCGTCCGGCAGTGATGGAATACCTGCGCGCCCAGCATTCGGCGTGATCAGATCTGCAACCTGACGACATGGCCCGGCGCATGGGCCAGCCTGACCCGGGTGATCCGGCCCGCCTCGCTGAAGGTTTCGCGGTAGAGGACCAAGAGCGGCGTGGCTTCCTCGCATTCCAGATGGCGGGCGTCGAAAGCTGTCGCGCCCTCTGACATGTAGGACATGTTGCCATGGTCGAAGGGGGCGTTCTGGACCAGCCATTCGTTTGCGGAAAGAATGGTGAAATCGGCAGAGCCCGCCGCCGGTATATGGGTCAGGTCAATCTCGCGGTCTTCGATGCCATAGGGGGCGCCATCGGCCTGGTGCAGGGTCTGCAGGCAAAGCAGGGAGCCCGCAACCTCCCGCATTAGCAGGCGGTGGCCATAGGTTTTTCCCAGCGCCTCGACCTCCTTGCGCAGGACCGCGACGGACATTTGCGCCCGTCTCAGCGGCGACAGCGCGACCCTGGTGCCGGCACGCCTGCGGCGTTCCAGCCAGCCGTCATCGGCCAGCGCCTGAAGCGCCCGGTTGACCGTGGCGCGGGCGCAGCCGAACTCTCGGGCCAGGGCAACCTCACCGGGGATCAGCCCGCCGGGGGGCCATTCGCGGTTCTGGATGCGGCGCAGGACTTCGGCCTGTACCTCTTGCCAGCCGGTGCTCACATCGCGTCCTCAAGCCGCCGCAGGGTGGCGCGGTAGGCTGCGGTGATCGCATCGCGGGCGACATGGGTGCCGTCCCGGACCACATGGCGCCCGGCGGCCCAGACATCGCTGACGGCGGCGTCGGTGCCTGCGAAAATCCAGGTGTCCAGAAGCTGATCGCCCCTGCGGCCGATGAAATCCGTGGCGTCACCGCCAAGCGCCACAAGATCGGCCCAGTGCCCCGGCGCAATCCGGCCAGCATCGCGCCCGGCGGCTTGCGCCCCGCCCGCACAGGCCATGTCGTAAAGGACGCGCCCGGTGGATTGGTCCGGCGTTGCCAGAACCGCGCGGTTCTGCGTCACAAGGCGTTGCGAATATTCCAGCGTCCGCAGCTCCTCTTTCAATGAAATCAGGATGTTGCTGTCTGATCCGATGCCAAGGGTGCCGCCCGCGTCGGCCCATTCGACGGCGTTGAAGATACCGTCCCCCAGCGAGCTTTCCGTGAGCGGGCAAAGCCCGGCGACAGCACCCGATTGCGCAAGGCCGCGGGTCTCGGTTCTGGTCATCTGGGTGCAGTGGATCAGACACCAGCGCGGCCCGAGGTCGAGGTGATCAAGCGCCCAGGTCACCGGGCGCGCGCCATAGGCAGCTTTGACCTCCTCTACCTCGGCCTTCTGTTCGGCCAGGTGCATGTGCAGCGGCCCCTTGTACTGCTGCAGATGGCGCAGCGCATCGGGTGTCACGGCCCGCAAGGAATGCGGTGCCACACCCAGCCGCGCATCCTCGGCGAGCCCTGCCACCGCCTGTTCCGCACCCCCCATGATCTGCATGTAGCCGTCCATGTCATTGCCGAACCGCACCTGACCGGGTGCCAGCGCCCGGCCATCGACACCGCCCTGCATGTACATCACCGGCAGCAGCGTCAGGCCGATTCCGGTCTGGTCGGCGGCGGCGCAGATGCGTTGGGCCATCTCGGCGCGGGCATCATAGGGGCGGCCACCGGGCTGGTGATGCAGGTAGTGAAATTCAGCCACGGCGGCGAAACCGGCCTCCAGCATCTCCATCTGCACCTGCGCGGTGATTGCCTGCACGTCGTCCGGTGTCAGCTTGTCGAGGAAGCGGAACATCAGCCGCCGCCAGGTCCAGAAACTGTCCGTCTTCTCCGCGCCGCGCTGCTCGGTCAGCCCTGCCATGGCCCGCTGGAAGGCGTGACTGTGCAGGTTTGTGGGGGCGGGCAACAGGATGTCGACGCTTGAGCGGGCCTCCTGCCGAACCCCGGTGACAAGGTCGGTGATGCGCCCGCCCTCAAGGTAGAGCGTCACATTGCTGGCCCAGCCATCGGGCAAAAGCGCCGTTTTCGCAAAGATGCTGTTCATGGTCTGCCCTCTTGACGACTCGGGGTGGGGTATGAATATGTCTATACATATTGAACAACCATTCCGTGAGGTCAACCCATGCAGCAGGTGCTCTGCAACGCGAGAATCGCCACGATGGAGGGGGCAGGCTATGGGCTGGTGGAGAATGGCGCGGTGGTGCTGGACGCGGGCCGGATTGCATGGGTCGGGGCAGATCTGCCCGAAGCCTACGCCGATCTGCCCCGGCAGGACCTGCAGGGCAGGCTGGTGACACCCGGTCTGATCGACTGTCACACCCATATCGTACATGGCGGCAACCGCGCGGCAGAATTCGAGATGCGGCTGAAGGGCGCCAGCTATGCCGAAGTGGCGCAGGCGGGTGGCGGCATCGTCTCCACCATGGCGGCGACACGCGCGGCGGACCAGGATGCGCTGATCGCTTCGGCCCTGCCACGTCTGGACAGTCTGATCGCAGAAGGGGCCTGTGTGGTCGAGGTCAAGTCAGGCTATGGGCTGGACCTGGAGACAGAGCTGACCATGCTGCGCGCCGCCCGCGCCCTGGGCCGGCTGCGCCCGGTTCGGATCATCACCAGTTTCCTTGGCGCCCATGCGGTGCCAAAGGACTTCGGCGCAGGGCCGGATGCCTATATCGACGAAGTCTGTATCCCCGCCCTGCGCGCCGCGCATGACGAAGGACTGGTGGATGCCGTTGACGGTTTTTGCGAGGGAATCGCCTTTGACCCCGGCCAGATCGCCCGCGTCTTTGACGTGGCGCGCGACCTCGGGTTGCCCGTGAAACTGCATGCAGAGCAGCTTTCCCACCTTGGCGGCGCGCGAATGGCTGCCCGGTATGCTGCGCTGTCGGCAGATCACCTGGAATATGCCGATGAGGCGGATGCCCGCGCCATGGCAGAGGCCGGCACTGTGGCCGTCCTGCTGCCCGGTGCCTTTTACACCCTGCGAGAGCCGCAGGCCCCGCCTGTGGAAGCCTTCCGCGCCGCCGGAACCCGGATCGCTCTGGCCACCGACTGCAACCCCGGATCATCGCCGCTGACGTCATTGCTGTTGGCGATGAACATGGGCTGCACGCTGTTCGGCCTTACCCCGGAAGAGGCCCTGTGCGGCGTGACGGCCCATGCCGCCGCGGCGCTGGGCCTGACGGATTGCGGGCGCATCGCGGCAGGCCTGCGCGCGGACCTCTGTGTCTGGGATGTGCAGCATCCGGCGGAACTGGCCTATCGCATCGGCTTCAACCCCCTGCATCAACGCTATTTCGGAGGTGTCTCATGATCCTGAATCCTGGTCAGGTCAGCCTGAAAACGCTGGAGCGCATCTGGCGCGGCGATGATCCCGTGACGCTGGATGTGGCCGCGAAACCGCAGGTCGTGCGCGCCGCGGCGCTGGTGGCTGAGGCCGCGGCGCAGGCTGCGCCGGTCTATGGCGTCAACACGGGTTTCGGCAAGCTGGCCAGCCGCAAGATCGCGCCCGAAGACACCGAAACCCTGCAACGCAACCTGATCCTGAGCCATTGTTGCGGCGTGGGAACGGCGCTGGGCGCGCCGCTGACCCGGCTGATGATGGTGCTCAAGCTCAACTCGCTGGGGCGGGGCGCCTCTGGCGTGCGCTGGGAGATCTGCGCCCTGCTGGAGGGCATGCTGAACGCGGGCGTGATGCCGGTGATCCCCTCGCAGGGTTCTGTCGGCGCCTCGGGCGATCTGGCCCCGCTGGCGCATATGGCGGCGGTGATGATCGGCGCGGGGCGCGCGGTTTATGACGGACTGGAAATGTCAGGTGCCACGGCGCTGGAACGGGCCGGTCTGACGCCCGTTGTGCTGGGGCCGAAGGAAGGGCTGGCATTGATCAACGGCACGCAGTTTTCGACCGCCTGCGCCTTGGCGGGCCTGTTCGAGGCGCAGAACGCTGTGCGCAATGCCATGGTTATCGCGGCGCTCAGCACCGATGCGATCATGGGGTCCACAGCGCCACTGCTTGCCGAGATCCACAGCCTGCGTGGCCATAGCGGCCAGATCGAGGTCGCCGCAGAGATGCGCGCGCTGATGGAAGGCTCCGAGATTCGCGACAGCCACCGCGAAGGCGATACCCGCGTGCAGGACCCCTATTGCATCCGGTGCCAGCCACAGGTGCTGGGTGCCGCGCAGGATGTGATCCGACAGGCCGCCCAGACGCTGGAGATCGAGGCCAATGCCGTCACCGACAATCCGCTGGTGCTGGTGGAGCAGGGGCTGATCGTCTCGGGCGGGAACTTTCACGCCGAACCTGTTGGATTTGCGGCGGATATGCTCGCCCTTGCACTGGCAGAGATTGGCGCGATCGGGCAGCGGCGCGTGGCGCTGATGGTCGACCCGACCCTCAGCCACGATCTGCCGCCGTTCCTGACGCCCAATCCGGGCCTGAACTCCGGTTTCATGATCGCCGAGGTGACCACGGCGGCGCTGATGAGCGAGAACAAGCACCTTGCCAATCCCTGCGTCACCGACAGCACGCCCACCTCTGCCAATCAGGAGGACCACGTGAGCATGGCCGCGCATGGGGCCTACAGGCTGGCACGAATGGTGGATAATCTTTACGTGATTCAAGCGGTTGAGGCGATGTGCGCGGCCCAGGGGATCGAGGCGCGTGCGCCGCTTGCGACAGCGCCCCGGTTGCAAAAGGCCATCGCCTGTTTGCGCAGGGCGGTGCCGACGCTGGCGCAGGACCGTTACCTTGCCCCGGATATCGAAGCTGCGACCGCATTGGTGCGCAGCGGTGCATTGGTGGAGGCCGCGACATGATCGAAGTGGTTCAGGGCAGCCTGCCCATCGTGCTGGGCCTGCCGCACACCGGCACCGAGGTGCCGCCGGACATCTGGGAGGGGCTGAACGAAACCGGCCGTGCGCTGGCCGATACCGACTGGCATATCGACCGGCTATATAACGGCCTCGGGCTGGATGTGAGCACGGTGCGCACACCGATCCATCGCTACGTGATCGACGTGAACCGCAGCCCCGAGGACAATTCACTTTATCCCGGTTTGAATACCACGGGCCTTTGTCCGCTGACGGATTTTGACGGCAAGCTGATCCACCTTGATGGTGCCGCACCCGACGCAGCAGAGATCGCGCGAAGGAAAGAGGCCTATCACAGGCCCTATCATGACGCCTTATCCACAGAACTGGCGCGGGTGAAGGCCAAACACGGCGTGGTGCTCTTATACGATTGCCACTCGATCCGCTCTGTTATCCCCTATCTTTTTGAAGAGACCCTGCCAGATCTGAACATCGGGACGAATTCATCCCAAAGTTGTTCACCGATCATGGAAAGGGCCGTCCATACCCGGTGCCGGGCCGCGCAGGACTATCGAACGGCACTCAACGGGCGCTTCAAAGGCGGTTGGACCACCCGACACTATGGAAAACCGGCCGAAAACCAGCATGCGCTGCAGATGGAGCTGGCCCAATCCACCTACATGGACGAGCGCCCGCCCTGGCAGTGGCGCGCCGACAAGGCAGAGCGGCTCAGACCGGTGCTTTACCGTATTCTCAATGACTTGATCGAACTTCTTAACGAAAGGCCACTGCGATGACCGACCCCCGTCACAACATCCGCGACGTCTATCCTGCCACCGGAACCGAGATCACCGCCAAGAGTTGGCTGACCGAAGCGCCACTGCGGATGCTGATGAACAACCTGCACCCGGATGTCGCTGAAAATCCACATGAATTGGTGGTTTACGGTGGCATCGGACGCGCGGCGCGCACCTGGGCGGATTTCGACCAGATTGTCGCCTCTCTGACCGCGCTGGAGGCGGATGAAACCCTTCTGGTGCAGTCAGGAAAGCCTGTGGGCGTGTTCAAAACCCATGAAAATGCACCCAGGGTGTTGATTGCAAACAGTAATCTGGTGCCGCACTGGGCCAATTGGGATCACTTCAACGAATTGGACAAGCGCGGGCTGGCGATGTACGGCCAGATGACCGCCGGATCCTGGATTTACATTGGAACACAAGGGATTGTGCAGGGAACCTACGAGACTTTTGTCGAGGCGGGGCGCCAGCATTATGACGGCAACCTCACAGGCAAATGGATCCTGACAGCGGGTTTGGGCGGCATGGGCGGCGCACAGCCCCTCGCGGCCGTGATGGCGGGCGCCTGTTGCCTGGCGGTCGAATGCAACCCCGACAGCATCGCCTTCCGGCTCCGCACCGGCTATCTTGATGAACGCGCCGAAACGCTGGACGAGGCCCTGGCGATGATCGCGGAGTGGACCGCGAAGGGCGAGGCGAAATCGGTCGGCCTGCTGGGCAATGCGGCGGATGTCTTTCCCGAACTGGTCAGGCGCGGGGTGCGCCCCGATATCGTGACCGACCAGACCAGCGCGCATGATCCGCTGAACGGCTACCTGCCGCAGGGCTGGGGATTGGCCGAGTGGCGCGCCAGGCGTGAAACGGATCCGAAGGCGGTGGAAAAGGCCGCGCGGGCCTCGATGAAGGTTCATGTCGCCGCGATGGTCGACTTCTGGAACGCCGGCGTGCCGACGCTGGACTACGGCAACAACATCCGCCAGGTGGCGCTGGAAGAGGGGCTTGAGAACGCCTTTGCCTTTCCCGGCTTTGTACCCGCCTATATCCGTCCCCTGTTCTGCCGGGGCGTGGGCCCGTTCCGGTGGTGCGCGCTGTCGGGCGATCCGGAGGACATCTACAAGACCGATGCCAAGGTGAAGGAGCTGATCCCCGACGACCCGCATCTGCACAAATGGCTCGACATGGCGCGGGAGCGGATCAGCTTTCAGGGTCTGCCTGCACGCATTTGCTGGGTCGGCCTGGGCCTGCGGGACAAGCTGGGCCTTGCCTTCAATGAAATGGTCCGCAGCGGAGAGCTGAAGGCCCCCATCGTCATTGGGCGCGATCACCTCGATTCCGGCTCCGTCGCGAGCCCGAACCGGGAAACGGAGGCGATGAAGGATGGCTCCGACGCCGTCAGCGACTGGCCGCTGCTGAACGCGCTGCTGAACACGGCCAGCGGCGCGACCTGGGTGTCCTTGCACCACGGCGGCGGCGTTGGCATGGGGTTTTCCCAGCATTCCGGCATGGTGATCTGCTGCGACGGCACGCCCGAAGCCGACCAGCGTATCGCGCGCGTGTTGTGGAACGACCCCGCGACCGGGGTGATGCGCCATGCGGATGCAGGCTATGAAACGGCGCTGGATTGCGCCCGCGAACACGGGCTGAACCTGCCGGGGATTCTGCGCTGACGGCAAGGCGGCGTGCGTGAGCAAAGCTCACGACACCCCGCCCGCCGTCCCGGCAAATGTGCAGACATTCTAATCGAACCGGGCTTGAAAGCTCGTCGGCGTCAGGGTGACGTGGTGATCCAGCGGGGGGCGGAGCTCGAATGCTCTCGGCCCCCGCGCGTTGTTGTAGATCCTGAAGAGATGCCAGGTATCCCTGTTCTCATCCGCCACACGCAGTTCGTTTTGTGAGATGTGGAACGGCGTGCGATCCCAGCCATTTGTCGTCTTGACCTCAAGCAGGCGAGGGGTGCCGTCCGGCGTGAAGCTGGAAATGTCGTAGCCCGCGCCGTCGCCCATCTCCTCGCTGACCCATTTGACCTGCCGAGCCAGATCGTCCCGGCCAGCATCCCTGAGCATCGCCCGTTCATGGACCAGCGCGCGTTCTTCGCCCATTCGCCCGAGCGCGCGATTGCGTTCCTGCTGTGCCGCGACGTCGAAATGTTGCGCGATGCTGCGCAACTGTTCGGCCTCCTCTGGGGGCGGGGTGTTGCGCATCGTGGGCGGAGTATCCAGGAACAGGCGGTCGTTGGTGAAAGCCATACCCGGCGTCGCGGCCTTTGGCAGCCGCTCGACCCATTCCGGATGAGCGCGCAGCCAGCGGTCGACGGCCTCGGCCAGCGTCGTCTGAACATTGAACCGGGGCAGGTAGCCGGTAAGGATCGGCTGGCCGAAGGCCGGCATCAGGGCCGAGATATTTGCATGCTTGAACTCGATCGAGCCTTTGGAGCGGTCGATCCGTTCCTGTAGGGCGCGGTTGTGTTCCGCCTTCACATATTGGCGGCCACAGAGATCGTCGGCGAGCATGGCGAAATAATCCGCCACGATCAGATCGTTCTCTTCGTCTGTCCAGGGACCTTCCGCCATTTCAGGACCTTAGCCGCAGTCAGCTGGGCTGTCACGCGGGGAGGCGAAAACTGCGGAATCTGTAAGCCGGCCTGCAAACCGCACCAGTATCCGCGCTGCCAAAGCAGTGAAGCAAGCGTCTGTGTTGTCGAGGAGATTGGAGGCGAGTACCGGAATCGAACCGGTGTACACGGATTTGCAATCCGCTGCGTAACCACTCCGCCAACTCGCCAGCCGATGGGGTGATGCACTGCTATCTGATCACATCTGTGCCTGCAAGTCCCATGAAGCGGTGAAAATGAGGTTCGGGCCGTTGCCGCGCCGCGAGTGATGTGGCACACCTGATCAAAGAGAATCTGAACAGATGAGTTTAGCTGATGATCGATTTCGCCACGCGCCGCAATATGATGGTCGATACCCAGGTCCGACCCTCCGATGTGACCAAGTTTCCGATCATAGAGGCGATGCTGTCCGTGCCGAGAGAGGACTTTGTTCCATCTGCCCAACGCGAAGCGGCTTATATGGGAGAAAACCTCGACCTGGGGCAGGGGCGTGTCCTGCTTGAGCCGCGCACCCTGGCCAAGATGCTGGATGTTCTGGCGATCACCAACCGGGAACTTGTGATGGATGTCGGTGGGGGCATGGGCTATTCCACCGCAGTGATCGCGCATATGGCCGAAGCTGTCGTTGCCGTCGAAGAGGATGAGGCCATGGCCCATGAGGCGCAGGAAGCGCTGATGGCCGCCGGGGCGGATAACGCGGTGGTGCATGTCGGCCCGCTGGTCGAGGGCGCGCAGCAACATGGCCCCTATGACGTGATCATCCTTCAGGGCGGCGTGCAGCAGGTGCCAGCCCCCTTGCTCGAACAGCTCAAGGAAGACGGGCGGATCGCGGCATTGTTCATGGATGGTGAATTGGGCGAGGTGCGCGTCGGCCGCAAGCGCGGCGCGGACATCAGCTGGCGGATGGCCTTCAATGCGGCGGCACCGGTATTGCCGGGTTTCGGGCGCGAGGTTGCCTTCGAATTCTGATAAAAACAGACCCGGCGGCGTGCCGGGCCGGGGATATGAGCAGAGAGAAACTCATGATGCAGGTGATTTCCATCCAGAAACTGCGGCGCGCGGCGGGCATTGTCTGTCTTGCGACGGCGCTGGTGGCCGCGGACCGGCCGGCTCAGGCCGAAACATTGGCGGATGCGCTGGTCGGGGCGTACAACCATTCAGGGTTGCTGGAACAGAATCGCGCGGTCCTGCGGGCCGCCGACGAAGATGTCGCCGCTGCCGGCGCCGCGTTGAAGCCGGTTCTGCGCTGGACCGCTGGCCTGACCCAGAGCTACCGCGATTCGCCGCCACAGGGCTTTTTCGCGACAACAGGCAGTTCCAATTCGCTGAATGCATCGATCAACCTGATTGCCGAAGTGCTGATCCATGATTTTGGCGCCTCGGCCTTCCGCATCGAGGCGGCCAAGGAAACGGTGCTTGCCACGCGCGATTCGCTTTTGAACGTCGAACAGCAGATCCTGTTGCGCGCGGTCAGTGCCTATATGGGTGTGATCGAAGCATCGGAATTCGTGGCGCTGCGCCAGAACAACGTGCGGCTGCTGACGCAGGAGCTGCGCGCGGCACGTGACCGCTTTGAAGTCGGTGAGGTGACCCGGACCGACGTTGCATTGGCCGAGGCGCAGCTGGCCAATGCCCGCAGCGGCCTGGCCGGGGCCGAAGGCGACCTGTTGCGCGCGCAGGAAGAGTACCGTACCGCCGTGGGCCGCAAGCCCGGCCGGTTGAGCGGACCGCCCAAGCTGCCCGCGATCAGCAATGACATCGACACCGCCAAGGGGCTGGCATTGCGCCGCCACCCGCTGCTGCAGTCGGCCCAGCATCAGGTGGCCGCTGCCGACCTGTTGATCCGTGCGAGCGAAGCGGCGATGGCGCCGCAGATCAAGCTCTCCGGCTCGGTCGGCGTGTCCGAGGAATTCGGCAACCAGAATTACAACAACAATGCCTCCATTGGCCTGGGCGTCAGCCAGACCATCTATCAAGGCGGTGCATTGTCATCTGCCGCGCGCAAGAGCATGGCGCAAAGGGATGCGCAGCGGGCCAATCTGCATGTGGTGCGCTTTGATGTCGAACAGGCGGTTGGCAATGCCTATGCCGGATTTGCCTCTGCCAAAGCGCAGCTTGAAGCATCCGAGCGTCAGATTCGCGCAGCACGTATCGCTTTCCGGGGCGTGCGCGAGGAAGCGACGCTGGGCGCGCGTACCACATTGGATGTGCTGGATGCGGAGCAATCCCTGCTGGATGCCCAGTCGACACAGGTTTCGGCCCGCGCGAACCTTTATATCGCCGCCTATTCGATCCTCTCGGCGACGGGACAGCTGACCGCGGCCAGCCTGGGGCTGCCGGTCCAGATTTATGACCCTGCGGGTTATTACAATCTGGTCAAGGACGGCCCGGCAAAGGAATCCCGGCAGGGGCGTCAACTTGACCGTGTTTTGCGGGCTTTGCAAAAAGACTGACAATTTTCAGCGCCCCATTGTGGGAATCTCTGATCCGCGCTAACCTCCGCGTGAGGAATGAGTGGTAAAAATCTATGTCCGACCCCGTCACAAATGCCGAGGTGGAGGATGTCCTGTCTTCGATCCGCCGTCTGGTTTCTGAAGATAAACGTCCTTTGCAGACCAAAACCCGGCCCGTTGTCTCTGACCGGCTGGTGTTGACCCCTGCCTTGCGTGTTGCAGAGCCCGACGTCGAAACGCCGGACAAAGCTGACGATGCCATGGCGCAGGACTGGTCCGAAGAGGATGCCGCATTCGAGGCGGCCTATGGCGAAGATGCGAGCGATGAAACCTCGGTCGGGACGGGACCTGCGCCCGATACCGCGGCAGGTGATGAAGCCCTATCCGCCGCGCCGGACGTCGCCGGTGATCCGGATTTCGGTGATATCGAAACGGATCTGGATGACCCGGCCCTCGATTACGAAACCGATCCCTATAATTTCGCCGATGATGCCGACCAGGATGGCGAGGGGGGCCGAGACGGCTACGCCTTCGATGACGCATTCCAGGATGCGGACGAGGATGAAGCCGTGGCACCGGGGCCGGATGCGGATGATGATGCCACTCCCGCCCGGCATGACGCCCAGGCCGCAACGCTGAGCGCCAAGATTGAAGCGCTGGAAACCGCAATCGGCAATATTTCAGAAACCTGGGAACCGGACAGCCCGGGTGATGGTGAATATTCCGGCACCGAAGCGCCTGCGATGGCATGGGAAGATGATGTGGAGCAGACGGTCTCGACCGCGCGCCTGCACAACCTTCCCGAAAACCGGGGCGAACAGCCGGATCCCGGCAGCTTCTTCAGTGACCGGAGCGCGCAAGATCAGGCCAAAGCCGACCAGCCTGATGCGGCGGAAGATGCCAAGGCGGAAAAATCCGACGAACGCCCTGTGTTTGCCGAAGATGATCAGTTGCTGGACGAGGAAGCGCTGCGCGATCTGGTCAGCGAGATCGTGCGGGCCGAACTGCAAGGCGCATTGGGTGAACGGATCACCCGCAATGTGCGCAAGCTGGTGCGGCGTGAAATCCACCGCGCCCTGACCGCGCAGGAACTGGAATAACGCTCAGACCTCGCCTGCAAGCGACAGCAGCAGGTCCACATCCATGTAGCTTTCGACATGCTCTGCCAGGGCGTCCAGCGTCTTGTCCACGCCAAGATCGAACTGGTGGGATGAGGTGACGCCGAAATCCGCCAGATAGGCGCGGCGGAAATCGTCGGACGTGAAGATCCCATGCATGTAACATCCCTGGACGCGGCCATCTTCGCTGGTGGCCCCTTCGGGTGTGCCATCGAAGCTCAGCCAGCCCCGCGCGCTGTCAGGGCCGGTGGTTTCCCCGATATGAATCTCATACCCGGACAGGGCTGTGCCGCTTGCCGGATGGGTGCCGGTCTTGAGGGACAGGTGCTTTTTGGGGGCCATTACGGTCTCAATGTCGAGATGCCCCAGCCCGGCCACTTCTGATGGCGGCCCTTCGATGCCATGCGGATCGGCGATCCGACGACCCAGCATCTGATACCCCCCACAAAGCCCCAGCACATGCCCGCGACGCCGGATATGCGCGGCCAGGTCGATGTCCCAGCCTTCGGCGCGAAAGGCCTCAAGATCGGAAATCGTGGCTTTGGAGCCGACCAGCAGCACCAGATCGGCCTCGGCGGGCAGGGGCGTGCCGGGCATGATCATGCGCAGATCCACGCCCGGCTCGGCCGCCAGCGGGTCCAGATCGTCGAAATTGGCAATGCGCGGCAGGCGCGGCACCGCGATCACGCAGCCCGCACCGCCGGAGCGTGCGCGAGCGGGCAGGTCCATCACGTCTTCGGCGGGCAGGCGGTGCGCCTGGTCGAACCAGGGGATCACGCCCAGGCTGGGCCAGCCGGTGCGCCGCGCGATGTCGTCGCGGCCCGCATCGAACAGGCTGCGGTCGCCGCGGAACTTGTTGACGGCAAAGCCCCGCACCATTGCGTTGTCCTGCGCTGACATGACCGCCTGCGTGCCCACGATCTGTGCGATCACGCCGCCCCGGTCGATGTCGCCCATCAGGATGACGGGCACACCGGCAGCATTGGCAAAGCCCATGTTGGCAATATCGCCCGCGCGCAGGTTGGTTTCTGCCGGGCTGCCCGCGCCCTCCACGATGATCAGGTCTATGCCCTTCGCCAGCCGGTGAAAGGACTCCAGCACATGGGGCATCAGCGCCTGTTTGTTCGCGCCAAATGCCGCCGCCTCCTGATGGCCTGCCACCTTGCCCTGAACCACCAGCTGCGCCCCCGTGGCCGACTGGGGCTTCAGCAGGATAGGGTTCATGTCCGTATGCGGTGCCACCCCCGCTGCACGGGCCTGCAGCGCCTGAGCGCGCCCGATCTCGCCGCCGTCTTCGGTCACGGCGGCATTGTTGGACATGTTCTGCGGCTTGAACGGGCGCACCCGCAGGCCCCGGTTCACGCAGGCGCGAATCAAACCGGCCACGATCATGGATTTCCCCACGTTCGAACCGGTGCCCTGGATCATGATGGCTTTGGTCATTTCAGCGCCTTTGCAACTGGTGCGCAAGCTGGCGCAAATCGCGCGGAGGGAAAAGGGGGATGTGACCACGGCCCTTCCGCCCCGCGCGAAAAAAAACGCAGCCCTGAGACTGCGTTTGATCTTGTTCTGATAGCGGAGGGAGGATCAGGCCGCTTCGGCCTGCTGAGCAGCATTGCGCCGCTCGGATTCTTCACGGCTCAGGGCGACGGAGGTCCTGACACCTTTTCCAACGAAATCCATGAGCCCGGTCACGACGCGTTCGTTCGGGTCGATGCCGGCACAGCTCAGCACTTCGCGCCCGTCACGAGACCGCGCCCAGCGGGCAATCTGCTCTGGTCCGTTACCGTATTTCTTGTCGTCCGCAATCGCGTCATCAAGCGCTGCCAGTACCACGGCAGCGAAGAGTTTCCTGGCCCGATTTCCTTGCTCGTTATTGAAAGCGGTGCCATCAACGAAATCTTTCATCTCGTCGTCCTTTCTATTATTCTTGCTCTTGTCATTTCGGCGTGCGGCCTCTTATGACGGATATCACTCGATTCGGATACCGATATTTCGCATGTCTCCCATGCAGTGAACGCATGACCTTTCGCGGTTGCAGCATAACCCGCGCTCGCCTTGCAGGGAGCCGATGCGCCAGATATAGGATGCGATGAACATACATCAACCTTTATGACGGTTTTGCAAAATGCCAAAAATCAATGGAAACGAGATCCGCCCCGGCAATGTGCTGGAGCATAACGGCGGCCTCTGGGCAGCGGTCAAGGTCGACCATGTGAAACCCGGCAAGGGCGGGGCCTTTGCCCAGGTAGAGCTGCGCAATCTGCGCAATGGCTCCAAGCTGAACGAACGCTTCCGGTCTGCGGACAAGGTCGAGCGTGTGCGGCTGGAACAGAAAGATCAGCAATTTCTGTATGAAGACAATGGGATGCTGGTCCTGATGGATACCGAAACCTACGAACAGGTGCAGCTTTCCGCCGAGCTTCTGGGCGACCGCCGCCCCTTCCTGCAGGACGGCATGATGATCGTGGTGGAATATCACGAGGCAGAGGCGCTGAACGCCTCACTGCCGCAAAAGGTCGTTTGCAAGATTGTCGAGACCGAGCCGGTGGTGAAGGGGCAGACCGCTGCCAACTCCTTCAAACCTGCCATTCTTGACAATGGTGTGAAGGTTTCCGTGCCTCCCTTCGTCGGCCAGGACGAGGATATCGTGGTCAACACCGAGACGATGGAATACGTCGAACGCGCCTGAGGCGTCAGGCCCTTGACGTGACGTTATGCTGCGCATGCAGCGCAAACCGGTGCGGATCGGGGCGAGGCCCGCTCATTTTGTCATAGCTGAACCCGACCCGTTCCATGTGACCTGGGCGGTATCGGCGGTCATCGGACCCGTGGCGCGATCAAACCTGAGGTAGGCGATGGCCTTGCCATCCGCCTGCGTCAGCAGGGTGCCCGCGGGTTTGTCACCTGACAAAAGCTCCGTGCCCACATCGGCCGATCCTGCGACATCGACCTGTGCCAGACCCTTGCGCAGCGTCGTCTTGTGCCGCATCCGCGCGGTCACTTCCTGGCCGACATAGCAGCCCTTCCTGAAATCTACGCCATTCAGACGATCCAGCCCGGCCTCCAGCACGAATGTATCGGGCGTCAGCTCCACGCCGGTTTCGGGGACAAGATGCGCCACACGCAGGCTGTCCCAATCGGTTACGTCATCTGTCTGCGGCTGGGCGCGATAGGCGCGCCAGCCCATCTGTGGATGACGGGGGTCGGCATAGCCGTCGGGCGGCGGGGTCCCGGTGCCGCGATGCAGGTGCAATCCGGTGTCTTCGATCGTGACTGAGGCGCGCAGCTTGTACATCGTCAGCCGCTGCACCAGCATATCGCCCAGGCTCTCCGCGACATCGAGCAAGACCGCGCCATCCTCCTGACCAGTGACAAAAAAGTCGGCCAGATACTTGCCCTGCGGCGTGAGAAGGGCGGCATAGATCGGCCCCTTTTCCAGTTTGCGGATGTCGTTGGTGATCAGGCCCTGAAGGAATTCGCGGGTGTCCTTGCCCGACAGGCGCAGGATACGGCGGTTTGTCATGATGGTGTCCTTTCTGCGGTAGCCATGACATATAGCTTCCGTCCAGCGTTCAAAAGGGGGCACCATGCGCGCGCCGATCACGGTCATCATTCCGACATTGAATGCGGCAGACGTGCTGCCGGATTGTCTGACGGCGCTGATGGAAGGGCTGGAGGCGGGGATTATCCGCGAATTGATCGTCAGCGATGGCGGATCGGACGATGCAACCGCCGCGCTGGCACAGGCCTGGGGCGCGCAGGTGCTGCAAGGCGCACCGTCGCGCGGAGGGCAGCTGCGCCGCGGCTGTGCGCAGGCCAGGGGCGAGTGGCTGCTTGTCCTGCATGCCGATACGCGGCTGCAACCCGGCTGGGCCGATTGCATGCGCCATCACATCCGCAACAGCAGCAACGCCGGGTGGTGCCGCCTGAAGTTCGACAGGGGCGGGCTGCCGGCGCTGTTGGTCAGTGGCTGGGCCAACCTGCGCAGCCGTTTCGGACTGCCCTATGGGGATCAGGGGCTTTTGATTTCAAAGGCGCTTTACGAAAAGACCGGCGGTTTTCCCGACATCCCGCTGATGGAAGACGTGGCAATCGCGCGCGCCCTGCGGGGGCATTTGTCGGGGCTTGATACCGTTGCCGTCACCAGCGCCGAGAAATACCAGCGCCAGGGATGGCTGCGACGGGGCCTGCGCAATCTGTGGACTTTGCTGCGCTACAGCGCGGGCAGCGACCCGGAGCAGCTGGCTCAGGGGTATCGGCGGTAGGGCAGGTTGATCCGGGAAAATCGCGGTGCAATCCTGCCGGCCGGAGGTTCTGCTGACCCTGCGGTGTCTTCCGGTCTGCGTCGCGTCACATGATGACATGTCATCATTCCGACCATAAGGACGGCTTGGCCATGCGCCTCAGGCGGTCGATCAGCCGGTCAATCAGCCAGCCAATATGGTCCGCCCGGTAGTCAGCGAAGGCCCCGGCCAGATCGCGACGATCAGCGCACCACCTGGCAATGCTCAGCCGAACAGGCGCTGGCCAATCCGTTGCAGAAGGTTTGGTGCGGCGGGGGCAAGCCCCCGTTCACGGGCCCGCAGCGCCCGCATGCCCCGGATGTCCGACACGGTCTTTCCGTCTTCGAACTGCAAGCGATAGAGGTTTGCATAGATCCCGCCGCGCGCCAGCAACTCCTCATGGGTGCCTTCATCCATCACCTGGCCCCGGTCCATCACGATGATGCGGTCGGCGCTGCGGATGGTGGCCAGCCGGTGGGCGATCACGATGGTGGTGCGCCCGGCCGAAAGCCGGTCCAGCGCGTCCTGCACCACCTGTTCAGACTGCGCATCCAATGCGCTTGTCGCTTCGTCCAGCAGCAGGATCGGCGTGTCGCGCAGCAGCGCACGGGCGATCACCACCCTTTGCCGTTGCCCCCCCGACAGGGCAGAGCCGCGCGGCCCCACCTTTGTATCCAGCCCGTGCTCAAGCTTGGGCAGGAAATCGGCCACATGGGCCGCTTTCAGCACCTCCTGCAGGCGCGCCTCGCTGACATCCGTCCGGCCCAGCACGATGTTCTCGCGCAGGGTCTCGTCAAACAGCAGCGCTTCCTGCGTCACCACAGAGAAGAGACCGCGCAGGTCCGCCAGCGTCAGGTCCTTGACCGAGGTGCCACCGATGGTGACCTCGCCCTCCTGCGGGTCGATGAGCCGGGTCAGCACGTTGAAAATCGTCGATTTCCCGGCACCCGAAGCCCCGACAAGCGCCGTTGTCTCGCCTTCCTTCGCGGTCAGGGACAAACCGTCCAGCACCTTGGCCTCGCCAAAGGACAGGGTCACATTCTTCAACTTGATATCGGTGCCGGGCAGCGGCAGTGCCTTGGGGTGCTGCGGGTTGGTCTGGGGCGCGGGGGCATCCAAGAGCTCCTTGAGCCGCTCCAGCGCCGCTGCCGCCGTCTGCCACAGCCCGCTGACCCCGCCCAGCCGCCGCAGCGGACTAAAGGTAAAGCCCATGGCGGTGAAAAACGTCATGAACTGGCCGATTGTCTTGTCACCCGAAATGATCTGGCTGCCGCCATAAAGGATCACGGCCATGAAACCGATGCCGGACATGATGTCGATCATCCCCGGTATCGCGGAATTGCCAAAGGCGGCGCGGACTTCGGTGGTGATGAACCTGCGGGTCAGGTCGCGGTATTGCCGCGACTGGTATTCTTCCAGCGCATTCAGCTTGATCTGGACGATGCCGTGAAACACCTCGTCCAGCCGGGTTGCCAGATGCGCGCCCAGATCGCGCGCTTCGCGGGCACGGCGGCGCACAAAGCGTTGGGCGGCAGCAGCGGGCAGCACCATCAGCGGCACCCCGATGCAGGCCAGGAAAGCCCAGACCGGATCAATCGAGATCGCCACCCCCAGCAACACCAGCAGGCCGATGGCGTCGCGGCCGGCACCCGTGATGACCGCGCGCCAGACATCGCCCACGGCATTCACGTCCGATTGCACCCGCTGGATCAGGAAGCCGGGGGGATGCGACTGGTGAAACGCGCCATCCTGGACCATCAGCTTGTCCAGCAGTTCGATGCGCATGTCGGCGGCGGTGCGCTGCGCGATGCGGGTCAGCAATACCTTCTGGATCACCCCGGCAATGGCGCGCATCGCAAAGATGCCGACCAGCACCAGCCCGACCCATTTGAGCGCGCTGCGGTCCCCGGCGACAAAGACCGTGTCGAACATCGGCTCCATCAGCCGTGCCAGAGCACCCAGCGTGCTGCCCTCGATCCCCATGAAGATCATGGCGACGATCATCAGCTTGGTGTGTTTCTTCAGGTAATCCCGCCAAAGCCAGCGCAAAAGCTCGCCCGACGTGTAGGTCTGATCGTTCATATCGACGTGGACGCTCCTTTGGGGCGGTCTGCAGACCTGTCTACGCAACCCATGGGGACAGGGCAAGGCAGGTGAGATATTGACGCCGGATCAAGGGGGCGTAGTGTCGGCCCGATCATAGCTACCACAACAAGGCATACCCATGGCAAAGACTCCGAAACTGGCGCAGGGGCGTCCTTATCTTGCGATTCCCGGACCTTCGGTCATTCCCGACGCGGTGCTGCGCGCCATGCACAGGGCCGCGCCCAATATCTATGCCGGTGAGCTGACAGAGATGATGCCCGGGCTGGTCACCGATCTGAAACGGGTCGCGCGGACGGATCATCATGTGGCCATGTACATCGGCAACGGCCATGCGGCCTGGGAAGCCTCCCTCTCCAATGTGCTTCAGCCCGGCGACAGGGTGCTGGTCCCCGCCACCGGGCGGTTCGGGCTGGGCTGGGGGCAGATGGCCAGAAGCCTCGGGCTGGAGGTGGATATCATCGACTTCGGCAGGCAATCCCCGATGGACATGGACCGCATCGCCGAGGCGCTGAAGGCCGACACGGGCCATCAGATCAAGGCGGTTCTGGCCGTGCATGTGGACACGGCAACCTCCATCCGCAACAACATCGCGGCCCTGCGCGCGGTGCTGGACGATGTGGACCATCCCGCGCTGCTGATGGCCGATTGCATCGCCTCGCTGGGCTGTGACGTCTTCGAGATGGACGCCTGGGGCGTGGATGTCATGGTGACGGGCTGCCAGAAGGGCCTGATGGTGCCGCCGGGCATGGCCTTTGTCTTTTTCAATGACCGGGCAGAGGCGGCGCGCGCCAGACTGCCCTGCGTCAGCTGGTACTGGGACTGGAGCCCGCGCGCCCACCCGGAGGAATTCTTTCAATACCACGGGGGCACCGCCCCCACCCACCATCTATACGGTCTGCGCACCGCCCTCACCATGATCCACGAGGAGGGGATCGAACAGGTCTGGGCGCGCCACCTGTTGCTGGCCCGTGCGGTCTGGGCCGCCTGCGAGGCCTGGTCCACGGCCGGCACCTTCGGGATGAATGTCGCCGATCCGGCCGACCGCAGCTGCGCGGTGACCGCCCTGCGCCTGCAAAGCCCGCATGCCACCGAATTGCGCAACTGGGTCGAACAGGAGCTGGGCCTGACCCTTGGCATCGGGCTCGGGATGGCCGTACCCGGCGATCCGGCGCGCGACGGATTTTTCCGGCTGGGGCACATGGGCCATACCAACGGCCATATGATCATGGGCCTTCTGGGCGGGATCGAGGCCGGCATGCGCGCAATGAAGATCGAACACGGCCCCGGCGCGCTGGAGGCGGCAGCAGATGTGATCGCAGGCGCTTAACCTTCCAGCGCCATGATCATGTCGACCCTTGTGGCATGGCGTCCGCCTTCGAAGGCGGTGTCGAGAAACGCATCGACAATGTCGAGCGCGACGCCATCGCCGATCACCCGCGCCCCCAGGGCCAGCATGTTGGCATCGTTATGCGCGCGGATCATCCGGGCCGAGAAGACGTCAGAACAGACGCCGCAACGAATCCCTGATACCTTGTTCGCTGCCATCATGATCCCCTGGCCGGTGCCGCAAAGCACGATCCCCAGCGCGCAATCGCCTGACGTCACATGCCGCGCGGCGGCGGCACCGTGGTCGGGGTAATGCGTGCTCTCGGGCGTCTCGGGGCCGATGTCGAGCACCTCATGGCCACGCGATGTGACATGGGCGGCAACGGCGCGGCGCAGGTTGATGGCGGCATGATCGCTGGAAAGCACGATGCGGAGGCTGGAGGACATGGGGCAGGCCTTTCGAAAGGGTGTCTGGGCGCGGTGGCCGCGCGCGCCCCTATTGCCGTGTCGCGGCGATGCGATCAATCACCTTGTTCACCACCCAGCCCAGAACCGCTGCCGCGATCAGGCCCCAGATTGCCCAGATCGCCATCAGCACCCACGCCAGATTGACGCCGAACATCACGATGCAGGCCTGAGTGTAGTTCGGGGCAGCGGGACGGTCGTGGGGCTCGCGCATCGGTCTCTCGCAGCTTGATCGTGATCAAGTATATATGCCGATTGCGCCGAGTCAGCCCTTTTCTGCATCCGCCAGCGCGCCCGGCAGCGCTGCGGCAAAGGCATCGAGATCCGCAGGCGTGCCGCAGCTGACGCGAATACAGCGGTTCTGCGGGGCCGCGAAGGGCATGCGCACAAAGATGCCGCGCGCAACCAGACCGTCCAGCACAGCCTTGGCAAAGGCGTGATCCCGACCGCAATCTATGGTGACGAAGTTCGCCGCCGAAGGCAGCGGTGTCAGCCCGTGCTGGCCTGCGATCTGCGCGATCCGGTCACGGGCGGCGGCGATTTCGGCCTGCACATGGGCCAGCCAGTCCGGATCCTCCAGTGCCGCCAGCGCACCGGCCTGTGCCGCGCGGTTCATGCCGAAATGGTTGCGGACCTTGTGGAAGGCGGTGATCAGTTCAGGCGCCCCGAGCGCATAGCCGACCCTCGCGCCTGCCAGCCCGTAAGCCTTTGAAAAGGTGCGCATGCGGATGACGCGCGGATCGTCAAAAGGCAGCGGCAGCGCGGTGCCTTCGGGGGCCGTCTCCACATAGGCTTCGTCCAGGACCAGCAGCGTGCCCTCGGGCAGATTGTTCATCGCGGCGGCAATATCGGCACCCCGGTGCCAGCTGCCCATCGGATTGTCCGGATTGGCCATATAGACCAGCTTGGCATCCACTTCCGCCGCCCTGGCGAAAAGGCTTTCCGGGTCTTCGCCATCCGCGACGTAAGGCACCTTGTGCAACGCGCCACCGTAACCCGCGACATGGTAGTTGAAGGTCGGATAGGCGCCGTCCGAGGTGACAACCGCATCCCCGGGTGCCACGAAAAGCCGCACGAGATAGCCCAGCAGCCCGTCGATGCCTTCGCCCACCACGATATTCTCCATCGTCGTGCCATGGTGCCGGGCCAGGGCCGCGCGCAGATCGTGGCTTTCGGGATCGCCATACATCCAGTGGCCGGTTTCAGCCATGGCCGAAAGGGCGCGGGGCGAGGGGCCAAAGACATTCTCGTTCGCGCCCAGCCGGGCGGTGAAGGGGCGTTTTTGCGCACGTTCCTGGGTTTCGGGCCCGACGAAGGGGACAGAGGCGGGCAGGGAATGTGCAAGCGGGGTGAGGCGATGGTTTGTCATGCGGTTTGATAGGCCCGGTCGGCGCGCCGGGCAAGGGGGTGCGCGCTGCGGCCTGCTCCGGAGTGCCGCAGCGTTGGGCTGGCGCGGTGGCGCGGCTTGCGCTCTACTGTCCGAAACCCTGCAGGAGGATGCCATGAGCCGCGTTTCGATCACCTATGAAAATCACATCGCCTTTGTCCGTCTGACCCGGTCGGACAAGATGAACGCCGTGGATCAGGAGATGATCGACGCGGTGATCGCCGCCGGGAACGAGGTCGCGGCATCGGAGGCGCGCTGTGTCGTGCTTTCCGGCGAAGGCAAGGCTTTCTGCGCCGGGATCGACATTTCCGGGCTCTCGGGCATGATCGGAAAGGACCCGGCGGACCTGCTGATGCCGCGCAGCCATGGCAACGGCACCACGAACCAGTGGCAGGAGGTCGCGATGGTCTGGTCCCGCATGGAGATCCCCGTGATCGCCGCCATCCACGGCGTCTGCTTTGGCGCGGGCATGCAGCTGGCGCTGGGGGCGGACATCAGGATTGCGGCACCGGATGCGACATTCGCGGTGATGGAGATGAAATGGGGCATCGTGCCGGACATGGGCGGCATGGTGCTGCTGCCGAAACTGGTGCGCAGCGACGTGCTGCGGCGGTTGACCTATACGGCGGAGCCGATCGGCACCGCACAGGCAGAACGCTGGGGGCTGGTGACCGAGGTGGCCGAGGATCCGCTGGCGGCGGCAACGGCGCTGGCAGAGGTCATCGCAGGCAAGAGCCCCTCGGCCATTCGCGCGGCCAAGCGGCTGATTTCACTGGCGGAGGTTGCCGGCGAGGCGGCGGTTCTGGAGGCGGAATCGCGCGAGCAGGCCGAATTGCTGGGCAAGCCGCACCAGATGGAGGTGGTCGCGGCCGAATTCGGGAAACGCCCCGCTGTTTTCAAGTAGCCGCGGCACCGGAAACATGAAGCGCGCGCCAGGGCGATGGCGCGCGCATGTGTATTTGCCGGAACAATGAAAGAGGGGGTCAGCCCATTTCCGCCAGCCGGTCAAGGGCGGCCTGAAGCTGGTCTGCCTCTTCCTGCCGGGCGTCCAGGTTGGCCTGGGCCTCGGCAACGACCTCTTCGGGGGCGGAGGCGGCGAACCTGGGATTGTTCAGGCGTCCCCTGAGCCCGCCGATTTCCTTGGCGAGCTTGTCCAGCGATTTTTGCAGGCGGGCCTTTTCTGCCGCGATGTCGATGATCCCCTCAAGCGGCAGGCCAAGCGTTGCGGCGCGCGCCGGGATGGAGGCGGTGCCCTTTGGGAAAGTCTCGACTTTTTCAAGCTTTTCGACGCCGGCGCGCCGCGCGATCAGATCCTGGTTGCGCTCCCATGCCAGCAGGCCTGCCGCGTCGATTTCCGTATAGACCATCGGCACCTTCAGGCTGCCGGGCACGCCCATGGACACCCGCGCCGAGCGGATGTTCTGGATCAGCGAGATCACCCAGTTCAATTCCTCGTCGGCCTGCGCATCCACCATTGCGGCGGCGGTATAGGTCGGCCACGCCGCGTGCACCAGCATGCCGGGGCGGTCCTTCTGGCCCCAGAGTTCCTCGGTGATGAAGGGCATGATCGGGTGCAGCAGGATCAGGCACTGGTCCAGCGCCCAGCCATAGGTCGCGCGTGTCTCAGCGATGGCCGCCGCATCGTCGCCGTCGAAGATCGGCTTGGTGAATTCCAGATACCAGTCGCAGAAGGTGCCCCAGACAAAGGCATAAAGCGTGTTGGCCGCGTCGTTGAACCGGTACTGCGCCAGCGCCGCATCGACAGCCTCGCGGGTCTTGGCGATCTCGCCCTTGATCCATTTGTTGACCGTCAGCGTGGTGTCGGGGGGCGTGTCGCTGTGCGGCACCTCCAGCACGCCGTTACGTTCGGCAAAGGCCGTCGCGTTCCAGATCTTGTTGCCGAACTTGCGGTAGCCGTCGATGCGCGCGGTGCTCAGCTTCAGGTCGCGCCCCATGGCGGCCATGGAGGTCAGCGTGAAGCGCACCGCGTCGGCGCCGTATTCGTCGATCAGTTCCAGCGGGTCGAGCACATTGCCGAGCGACTTCGACATCTTCTTGCCCTTCTCGTCGCGCACCAGCGCGTGGACATAGACGGTGTCGAAGGGTTTCTGGCCGACCACGGCATATTGCATCATCATCATCCGGGCGACCCAGAAGAAGATGATGTCAAAGCCGGTGATCAGGACGGAGGTGGGGAAGTATTTTTGCAGCTCGGGCGTGTCCTCGGGCCACCCGAGGGTGCCGATGGGCCAGAGGCCGGAGGAGAACCAGGTGTCGAGGACGTCGGGGTCGCGGCGGATGAAGATTTTGGAGAGCTTCCCGGCCTTGTCGAATTCGAAGCCAGCATGCTCCCCGTCGATGACTTCGATTTCCTCTCCCAACAGCCTTCTATAAAGCTCGGCGGCATCTTCGGTGGCTTCTTTGGCGTTAGCCGCGCAAAAGGTCTGTCTTTTGGCGAGAGTGTTTTCTTCTGAGAAAAACTCCTCAGCTTTCGGGTCCTTGGGTATCATTGGCCCATACCAAACCGGTATCTGGTGCCCCCACCAAAGCTGACGCGAGATGCACCAGGGTTCGATGTTCTCCAGCCAGTGGAAATAGACCTTCTTGTCCTGCTCGGGCAGGATTTCCACCTCGCCCGAACGCACGGCGTCAATCGCGGGGCCGACGATCTTTTTGGTGTCCACGAACCACTGATCCGTCAGCATCGGCTCGATCACCACCTTGGAGCGGTCGCCGAAGGGCTGCATGATCTTCTTGGCCTCGACCAGCGGAATGTCGTCGGTGGCAGAGCAGACCCGCCCGTCGCTGTCGTCGATGGGGCCGGGGATCATCACGGCAAGGCCCTCGGCGGTGATGTCGGCGACCACGCGCTTGCGGGCCTCAAAACGGTCCAGCCCGCGATAGGCTTCCGGCACGAGGTTCATGGCGGCGATGTCAGCCTCGGTGAAGTCCTGTTCGCCATTGGCGATGGCCTGGGCGACGGCGGCTTCCTCGGCATAGGGCTTGCCATCGGCGCGCATCGCGCCCTTGGTGTCCATGAGGTTGTACATCGGGATCTTCGCGCGCTTGGCGACTTCGTAGTCGTTGAAGTCATGGGCACCGGTGATCTTGACCGCGCCCGAGCCGAAATTCTTGTCCGGGTATTCGTCGGTGATGATCGGGATCAGGCGGCGGTGCTCTTTCGGCCCCACCGGGATTTCGCAGAGTTTTCCGACGATTGGCGCATAGCGTTCATCCGTTGGATGAACTGCCACCGCGCCGTCGCCCAGCATGGTTTCGGGGCGCGTGGTGGCAATGGAGATATAGTCGCGCTCTTCCTCGAAGAGGACATTCCCGTCTTCGTCCTTTTCCAC
The DNA here is from genome assembly GCF_027213915.1 of Sulfitobacter sp. G21635-S1. Taxonomy (NCBI): domain Bacteria; kingdom Pseudomonadati; phylum Pseudomonadota; class Alphaproteobacteria; order Rhodobacterales; family Roseobacteraceae; genus Sulfitobacter; species Sulfitobacter sp. G21635-S1. The sequence continues at coordinate 91,122 of NZ_JAPWGV010000015.1, read as the reverse complement.
ATAGGTATAGGTGGCGCCGCCCGCGAGCGGGTATTTGAAGTGCCACATGTGGCCGTCGACTTCGATGTTCTCGACTTCGAGATCGGAGATCGCGGTTTCGAAATGCGGGTCCCAGTTGACCAGCCGCTTGCCGCGGTAGATCAGGCCCTTGTTGTACATGTCCACGAAGACCTTGATGACCGCATCGTGGAAATTGCCCTCTTCGCCCTCGGGGGCGTTGGGGGCGCCGGACATGGTGAAGGCGTTGCGCGACCAGTCGCAGGAGGCACCGAGCCGCTTGAGCTGTTCGATGATCGTGCCGCCGGATTCGGATTTCCATTCCCAGACCTTGTCCAGAAACGCTTCGCGCCCCATTTCACGGCGCGAGGGTTGCTGGGTCTCGGCCAGCTTGCGTTCGACGACCATCTGGGTGGCGATGCCCGCATGGTCCTGCCCCGGCTGCCAGAGCGTGTCATGCCCGCGCATCCGGTGCCAGCGGATCAGGATGTCCTGCAGCGTGTTGTTGAAGGCATGGCCCATGTGCAGCACGCCGGTGACATTGGGCGGCGGGATCATGATGGAGAAGGTTTCGGCACCTTCGCGGGCATTGGCACCGGCCTTGAAGGCACCGGCCTTTTCCCAGGCGGCATAGAGGCGCTTTTCGGCGTCCTGGGCGTTGAATGTCTTGTCGAGGGCCATGCTGATCCATCCTGTCGTCGTTTGGATGCTGATCTAGCGGAGGATGCGGTGAAGGGAAAGGGTGGCGGTACGAGGCTTCTGCGCGCGGGGCGAAACGTGCGCCGATCCCGGCGGCATCATGGGCCGGACCGATATCCTTTGTGGCACATCGGGCATCTTTGCCTCAACGGGACTGGTTTTGTTGAATCTTGCCAAGGGGCGTCGTCACTCAATATTGGTGCAAACCTCAGGCATTTCTGACCCAGGCAGGGCTTACGGCGCGGTGTGGGTCAAGGTCCGACAAGCGGACAGAGCTGCCGTGCCATTGGCGCGGTGCATACCCCCAAGCGCCTCTGCCCGGCGTCAGCCGGGCATCGCCCGACCTCCCCCCGGAGGGCGATTTTGCACCGTCAGCCAAGCCATGATCCGGTCTGCGGGCTGAAACGTTTCCCATCACATACAGGTCTGGAACGCCCTCCAGGTCGGGCGATGCCCGGCTGACGCCTCATGTCAATAAGGACTCAAACCTGCCTTTTGCCAAATCCTGCGCGACGGTTCGGTTTGCCATTCTGGGCCAGCTGATGACGTAAAGGTCAAAACCCTCTGACCTCGCGAACCGGACCGCTTCTTCATGCACGGCCATCGACGCTCCGGCCTGTACCGCCAGGCCGGGTTGGGCCGGGAAGCTCAGGATTACCCTGACTTTTTGCTTCTTTATGCCCAAATACTTCTCTGTGCCCTTGGCATCTCATGCGCTGCCGGTGTCGGGGTGCGGGTTGGGCTGGACAACCCATATCTGTCCTATATCTGTTTCACCGACAGACACACCAAGGGGACCGATCATGGATAAATTCGGAAAAAGCCAACCGGTCAAGCGTACCGAAGACATGCGGTTTCTCATGGGCGAAGGGCGCTATGTGGATGACATTGCGCCGGAAGGGGCGTTGCATGCCTATTTCCTGCGGTCTTCGGTCGGGCATGGTGTGATCAGTGAGCTGGATGTCTCGGATGCTGCGCAGTCAGAGGGGGTTCACCTGATCCTGACCTGCGCCGATCTGGAAGCGGCGGGCATGGATATTTCGATGTCCGGTGCGGTGGTGGAGAACCGGGACGGCACCAAGGGTGCGGCACCCCTGCGCCCGATGCTGGCCAGGGACAGGGTCAGATATGTCGGCGAACCCGTCGCCGTGGTGATCGCGGACACGCTGGCGCAGGCGCGCGACGCGGCCGAGCTTGTCATGCTCGACATTGACGATCTGCCTGCCAAGACAGACCTGCATCCGGGCGGCGAGACGCTGCACGCGGAGGCACCCGACAACAGGGCCTTTGATTGGGGCATGGGCGACGAAGCGGCGACGCAGGCGGCCTTTGACGCGGCGGCGCGGACCGTTGCCCTCGATGTGGAAGACAACCGTATCATCGTCAATTCGATGGAACCGCGCGGCTGCTATGCGGAATGGCAGGACGGGCGTCTGCATGTCGCCAACAATGCGCAGGGCGTCTGGGTGCACAAGGAGTTTCTCAAGACTGCCTTTGGACTGGAGGACGCGCAGGTGCGGGTGACCAACCCCGATACCGGCGGCGGCTTTGGCATGAAGTCGATGACCTACAACGAATATTTCTGCGTCGCCCAGGCGGCGCGGGCGCTGGGCCGTCCGGTGCGCTGGATGTCGGACCGGACCGAGGCGATGCTGAGCGACAATGGCGGGCGAGACCTGACCAGCCTTGCGGAATTCGCCTTTGATGCCGACAACCGCATCACCGCCTATCGGGTAAAGACCCGCTGCAACCTCGGGGCCTATAACTCGCAGTTTGCCCAGCATATCCAGACAACCCTCTTCAGCCGCGTTCTGATGGGGGTCTATGACGTTCAGACCACCTGGTTGCAGGCCGAGGGGTATTACACCAACACCGTGCCGGTGGACGCCTATCGCGGGGCCGGACGGCCCGAGGCGATCTATGTGCTGGAGCGTCTGATGGACCGTGCGGCGCGCGAGCTGGGCATCGACCCCTGGGAATTGCGCCGGATCAACTTCATCAAGCCCGACCAGTTCCCCTACAGGTCCGCGACCGGAGAAACCTATGACGTGGGCGATTTCAATCGCCTGCTGACCCGCGTCGCCCGGGAGGCCGACCGCGATGGTTTCGCGGCGCGCAAGGCGGCGGATGCGGAAAATGGCCTGCTGCGGGGGCAGGGGCTGTGCTATTACATCGAGAGCATTCTGGGCGACCCTTCCGAAGGCGCCAAGGTGGTGTTCGAGGACAATGGCCGCGTGACGATTCTGGTCGGCACGCAGTCGAACGGGCAGGGTCATGAAACGGTCTATGCGCAGTTCCTGTCGGATCAGACAGGTATTCCGGCCGAACTGATTGACGTGGTGCAGGGTGACAGTGACCTGATCGCACAGGGCGGCGGCACGGGCGGGTCGCGCTCTGTCACCACGCAGAACAACGCCACATTGGCCACCGTGACGGCGATCACCCGGGCATTCACCGCCTTTCTGGCCGAGGAAATGGGCGTGGCCGCAAGCGAGATCAACTTTGACGATGAACGCTTCCGTGCGGAGGGGTCGAACATGACGCCAACCATGCTGGAGGTGGCCGAAATGGCCCGTGCGAAGGGGCGTGACGACCTGCTGACCCATCACGAACGCGCGACGCTGGAAGCGCGCAGCTTTCCCAACGGGGCGCATGTGGCAGAGGTCGTCGTCGATCCGGAGACCGGTGTCGTGATCACCGAACGTTATACGGTCGTCGATGATTTTGGTAATCTTATCAACCCGATGCTGGCCGAGGGGCAGGTGCATGGCGGTGTCGCCCAGGGCATTGGCCAGGCGATCCAGGAACGCGTGGTCTATGACGAGGATGGCCAGCTGCTCACGGCATCGTTCATGGACTATGCCTTGCCCCGTGCCGCCGACCTTCCCAATATCAGCTTTGTGTCAGAGCCGGTGCCATCCACGGCCAATGTCATGGGAATGAAGGGCTGCGGCGAGGCGGGCACAGTCGGCGCGCTGGCCGCAGTTGCCAATGCGGTTCAGGATGCGCTCTGGGAGCAGGGGGTGCGTCAGGCGGATATGCCATTCACGCCGCACCGGGTCTGGGAGATGTTGAACGGTGCCAAGATCGCCGCAGAATGAACCCGAAGGGGCACCACCTCAGCGCGCCATCCATGTGATCGTTCTGGACGGCACCCTGTCGTCGCTTGAACCGGCCAGCAGGACCAACGCCGGGCAGGCCTATGGGTTGCTCAAGGAGACCAGAAGCGCGCTGTCGCTTTATTATGAGCCGGGGCTGCAATGGACTCATTGGCGCTCGATCTGGGATGTGATCGCGGGGCGGGGGATCAACCGGCAGATCAGGCGGGCCTATGGCTGGCTTTCGGCCCGCTACCGCCCCGGGGACCGCATCTTTCTGCTGGGCTATTCGCGCGGCGCCTATGCGGTGCGGTCGCTGGCCGGGGTCATGAACATGGTCGGCCTGCTGCGCCCCAATCACAGCACGAAAGAGGCGGTGCGCACCGCCTATCGTCATTATGAAACCAACCCGGCCAGTGCGGAAGCGCGCGCCTTCAGCGCCGCATATTGCCACCAGGGCGTGGAAATCGACACGATTGCCATCTGGGATACGGTAAAGTCACTGGGGCTGAATGCGCCCGTCCTGTGGCGTTTGTCCCGGAAGGTGCACGGGTTTCACAATCATGAGCTCGGTGCCGATGTGCTGCACGGATATCACGCCCTGGCCCATGACGAGACGCGGGTGGCCTATGCGCCGGTACTCTGGACCACTCCCGAAGGGTACTCCGGGCGGGTCGAGCAGGTCTGGTTCCCGGGCACCCATGGAGACGTGGGCGGGCATCTCGGCGGGTTCGAGGCGGCACGACCGCTGGCCAATATTCCTCTGGTCTGGATGCTGTCAAAGCTTGAGGCGCGGGGGCTGCCCCTGCCGCCGGGGTGGCAGGACAGATTTGTCCAGGACCCGCTTGCCCCGTCGCAGGGGACATTCCGGGGGTATGGCAAATTGCTGGTCACCCGCAGGCGGCGCAGGATCGGGCTGGACCCGTCGGAAAGACTGCATGTCAGCCTCCACAGCCGTTCGCAGGCCCTGGGAACCCGGCTTGGCCATCATGCAGGCCCCTACGTGCAAAGCACTTCCTAGCCGGGAGCGGTGGCGGATTTTTGGAAAAATCCGACCCGGAAAATTCCAATTTTCCGGCGCGTGTGGCTGGCGTCAGGCGATCTTCATCACGATGCAGGTGGTCGAACCGGTGGCATAGAGCTTGCCATCCTCGACGCCCCTGATCTCGCCATGGGCGACCCCGGTGGAGCGGCCCACATGATCGGCAAGGCCGATGCAATCAATCTGCAATCCCAGGGGGATGCTGCGCAGGATATTCACCTTGTATTCCAGGGTGGTATAGACCGATCCCGCCGGCACCTTCGTCATCACCGCGCAGGCCATGGCGCTGTCCAGCAGGGTGCCGTACCAGCCGCCGTGGACCGTTCCCATCGGGTTTGTCACATTGAATTCAGGCGCGCCCCGGAACACGACGCGGCCATCTTCGACCGCATGCAGCCTATACCCCATGGTGGCACCGATCGGGGGGCCGGGATTGGTGCCATCCAGAATCGCCTGCATGAACTCAAGCCCTGACAGTTTCAGGGCCTCTTGCTGGGTCAGCAGTTCTTCGGGGCTTTGGGCTATCTTGGACATGAAAAATCTCCGGCAGGGCTCTGCCGGAGATGGTAGCGGGCCACCGGGACCGGGCGCAAATGTTACGCGACGTCTTCCAGGGTGACCTGAGGCGTGACGCCAAGTGCGCGGCAGACATCGCGGGTCAGATCGGCGCGGTTCAGCGTGTAGAAATGCAGGTTCTCGACGCCCTCGTCGATCAGGTCGCTGCACATTTCGGTGCACAGGGATGTGGCCAGCAGGCTTGTCCGGTCATCCCGTTCCGCCTTGGCAAAGGCATCGTCGAGCCAGGCCGGAACCGGCGTGCCGCAGCGCTGGGCGAAATTGCGGGCCGATTTCCAGTTCACGATGGGCAGGATGCCGGGGGTGATCGGCTTGTCGATCCCCGCCTTGGCGCAGGCATCGCGGAAGCGCAGGAATGTCTCGGCCTCGAAAAAGAACTGTGTCATCGCCTCTTGTGCACCGGCATCGAACTTGCGCTTGAGCCATTCGATGTTGGCCTCCTGGCTGGTCGATTCGGGGTGCGGGTCGGGGTAGGCGCCGACACGGATGTTGAACTTGCCGGTTTCGGCCAGCGCCGTGATCAGCTCGCAGCTGTCCTGGAAACCCTCGGGGTGGGGGGTAAAGGTGCTGGCCCCGTCGGCAGGATCGCCGCGCAGCGCCACGATGTCCGTCACGCCGATCCTGGCAAAGCTGTCAGCCACTTCCATGGTTTCCGCCTTGCTCGCCCCGACGCAGGTCAGATGTGCCGCAACCGGCAGGCCGGATGTCCGGCGCAGCACATGGGCCGCGTCATGGGTCAGGTCACGGGTCGTGCCGCCTGCGCCATAGGTCACCGAGAAAAAGCGCGGTGCCAGCGGTGCCAGCGCCTGTGCGGTGTCCCACAGCTTGAAAGCCGCATCCACCGTGCGCGGCGGAAAGACTTCGAAAGAAACTTTGGGCGTGGCCATGTCGGTATCCTTTGAATAACGTGTTGGCACCTTGTTTCATGAATATTGATGTGAGACAAATTCATAACTTTCATCTTCAACATGAGTTCCACCTCACATGCACATCGAATTCCGTCATCTGCGCACCATTCAGGCCATTCATGAAGCGGGCGGTCTGGCCCGGGCTGCAGAGATGATGAACATCACCCAGTCGGCGCTGTCCCATCAGGTCAAGGGGCTGGAGGATCAGGCGGGGGTGGAATTGTTTGTGCGCCGCTCGAAGCCGCTGAAACTGTCGCCTGCGGGTCAGCGGCTGCTCAAGCTGGCCCAGCAGGTGCTGCCGCAGGTTCAGGCCCTGCAGGATGAATTCTCCGGCCTGCGCGCGGGCAGCACGGGGCGGATGCACATCGCCATTGAATGCCATGCCTGTTTTGAATGGCTGTTCCCGGTGCTGGAGCAATTCCGACGCAGCTTTGTGGATGTGGATGTGGACATCCGCCCCGGCCTCGCCTTTGACGCCTTGCCCGCATTGCTGCGCGAAGAGGTCGATCTGGTGGTGTCCTCCGATCCCGAGGATCTGCCGGGTGTCGAGTTTGTGGAGCTTTTCGATTACGAGGCGGTCTTTGTCGCGGCCAGCACCCATCCGCTGGCCACGAAACCCTTTGTCGAAGCCGCGGATTTCCGCAGTGAAACCCTGATCACCTATCCGGTGGAACGGTCCCGGCTGGATGTGTTCAGCCAGTTGCTGATCCCGGCCAAGGTGGAACCCGTCGCGATCCGGCAGGTGGAGCTGACGGCGGTGATCCTGTTGCTGGTGGCCTCCAACCGGGGGGTGGCCGTCTTGCCCGATTGGGTGGTGCGGGAAGTGAAATACAGTTCCGATTACGTCACCCGGCCCCTGACAAAGGACGGGATCACCCGCAGGCTCTATGCCGCGGTGCGGACGGATGATCTTGAAAAACCCTATATGAAGAAACTGCTTGGCCTGGCCGGTCAGGAGGCGCGCAAACTGCAATCGGCCTGAGGCCGCCGCGCGGAAAGCGAAGGTGGGCGGCGCGCCCACCTTCGCCCGGTTCAGCCGACCTTCACGATCGTCTTGCCGGTGTTGCCGCCCCGCAGCATATCCATGAAGGCCTGCGGCGCGTTCTCCAGCCCCTCTGTGATGTCTTCCTCGTATTTCACCCGGCCGTCCGCGACCATCGGGGCGACCTCGGTCAGGAATTCGCCGTAGCGGTCCCAGTGGTTGGCGATGATGAAGCCGGTGACGGTCAGGTGATTGACCAGCAGCGTCCGCCACAGCTTCGGCCCGGTCAGGCCCTGGCTGCTGGCGCCGTCACCCAGCCCGCCTGCATTGTACCACGCGATCATGCCGCACAGCGGGATGCGCCCAAAGCGGTTCATCTGGGGCAGGGTGGCCTCCAGCACGGGCCCGCCCACGTTCTCGAAATAGACGTCGATCCCGTCGGGGGCAGCCTCCTTCAGCGCGTCGCGCAGGCCGGATACGTTGTCATGCGCGCGGTGATCGACGCAGGCGTCAAAGCCGAAAGTTTCGGTCGCCAGCTTGCACTTGTCGGGGCCGCCCGCGACCCCCACGGCGCGCAGGCCCTTTGCCTTGGCCAGCTGGCCGACCATCGACCCCACCGGCCCGGTTGCCGCGGCGACCAGCAGGGTTTCACCCGCTTTTGGCTTCCCGATTTCGTTCAGCCCGTACCAGCCGGTGAACCCGGGCATGCCCAGCACGCCAAGCGCGGTGGTGATCGGTGCCAGATCCGGGTTCAGCTTGCGGCACATCCGCGCGTCGGCGACAGCATGGCTGGCCCAGCCAAACGGGCCGAACACCGCGTCCCCTTCGGCAAAGCCGTCGGCATTGGAGGCGATCACATGGCCAACGCTGCCACCTTCCATCTTGCCGCCCAGCGGGACGGGCGCGGCATAGGATTTGGCGTCGTCCATCCGGCCCCGCATATAGGGATCGAGCGACATATAGGCCACCTTGACCAGGATCTCGCCCGCGCCCGGTGTCGGCATATCGGATGTTTCCAGCCGGAAGTTGTCGTGACCGGGGGCGCCGTCAGGGCGGCTTGCCAGAACGATTTGCTGCATTTGTGAACTCATGAGTCTCTCCGTTTTCTTGCTGCCCCTACCCTGTGGCATTCAACCGCAAAGGCAAGGGTGATCACACGTCACAAGCTGTGCGGGCTTTCCGGGCGATCTGCCCCTTGGCTTTCTGTCACGTGACGCATATACGCAGCGCCTGATCCATCTAAGGGGCACAACATGGTTGGCAGTGCGAATCTCAACATCATGATCAAGGCGGCACGCAAGGCGGGGCGCGGGCTGATCAAGGACTTCCGCGAAGTTGAGAACCTGCAGGTTTCCGTGAAGGGCGCAGGCGATTTCGTCAGCCGCGCCGATCTGAACGCGGAAAAGACCCTCAAGGAAGAATTGATGGGCGCACGCCCGACCTATGGCTGGCTGGCCGAAGAGGGCGGCGAGGAAGCCGGGCAAGACCCGACGCGCCGCTGGATTGTCGATCCGCTGGATGGCACCACCAACTTCCTGCACGGTCTGCCGCATTGGGCGATTTCCATCGGGCTGGAACACAAAGGTCAGATCGTGGCCGGGGTGGTTTTTGACCCCGCCAAGGATGAAATGTTCTTTGCCGAAAAAGGTGCCGGGGCCTGGATGAACGAGAGCCGCCTGCGGGTCTCGGGGCGCAGCCGCATGATTGAAAGCATCTTTGCCACCGGTCTGCCCTTTGGCGGTCGCTCCGACCTGCCCGCGACGCTCAAGGATCTGGGCCGGTTGATGCCGGTTTGCGCCGGTGTGCGGCGCTGGGGATCGGCGGCGCTGGACCTCGCCTATGTGGCCGCCGGTCGCTATGACGGCTATTGGGAACGCCGTCTGAACGCCTGGGATCTTGCGGCAGGGCTGTTGATCGTCAAGGAAGCGGGCGGGCTGGTTGAGCCGCTCGACCCTGCGGGCGATGTGCTGGAGAACGGCGAAATCATCTGCGGCAACGAAGCGATTTTCAGCAACTTCGCCAAAGCCATCCGCGGCTGAGACGGGCGGCCTTCAGCGGCGGTCTGAAGGGTGGTTCACGCCATCTGTCCATTTGACAGGCTCGTGTTCCCAGGTCTTGACCCCTTTGATGCAGCCCAGGTTCACGCCGCATTGCGCAGGATCGGACCGCCGCTGGTGGTACATGTAGATGCCGCAGGTCTTGCAGAAATAATGCTTCGCGGTCCCGGTGTTCCATGTGTAGAGCGTCAGGTTTTCCGCGCCCTTCGTCACCTTGACCGATGCGGTTGTGGCGGTCACCGCCGCCGCCTGTCTGCGCGCGCAGAAAGAGCAGGTGCAGCGCCCGGTATCTGCCAGCCCGCCGGGCAGATGCGCCTCAAGCTCGACGGCGCCGCAATGGCAGGACGCGGTGATATCCATCGGATCCGCGCTCATTGCCGCTTGACCCTGGGAATGCGGCTGCGAACGGTCGGATAGGTCGCAGCAGGATGCGGCGGGTGGCCCTCGGTCCGGGACCAGAAGCTGAAACCGCCCCGGCGCAGCCACAGCGGCAGGGTCAGTGCGAGCCCGACAATGAACCCGCCCGCATGCGCCCAATAGGCCACGCCGCCGGTTTCGGGCGTCGCCCCCATGCCGCCGATGAATTGCATCGCGAACCACAGGATCAGGATGATCCAGGCAGGAATCGGAAAGATGCGGAAAAACACGATAAAGATGATCAGGATGTCGATCTTGGCCTTGGGGAACAGCAGCAGATAGCCGCCCATCACACCCGCGATGGCACCGGATGCGCCCACCATCGGCACCCATGAGCCGGGTTCAAACAGCACCTGCGCCAGGCCTGCGGCGGTGCCGCAGGCGAGATAGAACAGCAGATAGGGGATATGGCCCATCTCGTCTTCGACATTGTCGCCATAGATCCACAGAAACAGCATGTTCCCGGCCAGATGCATCCAGCCTGCGTGCAGGAACATCGAGGTGAACAGCCCGCTCAGACCGCCGCCATCCGTAACCTGCGCCGGGATCAGCGCATAGTTTGAGAAAAACAGGTTGATCTCGCGCGGGTCCGACAGGATCGGCACATAACTCAGGAAGATCCCGATGTTCAGGATCATCAGCGCGTAGGTCACATAGGGCGTGCGCCCGGAAGGGTTATGATCACGTATCGGAAACATGGCCGCACAATTTGCCATTGCACAGGCCGGGTCAAGTGGTGTTGCCTGCCGCAAAACGAAAGACCGCCGCGATGAAGATCACCTGCCTGCATACCGCCGATGTCCATATCGCGACTTTCGACGCCCTGTTCGCAAAGGCGGGGTTTCAGGGCGTTGTCCGTCATGTGGTGAGGGCTGACCTGCTGGCGCGGGCGCGCGAGGAGGGGGCCGAGGCCGCGCGCGCCGATCTGCGGCAGGCCGTCGCGGCACTTGGTGATGCTGGTTCGGTCTTGTGCACCTGTTCGACCCTGGGGCCGCTCGTTGACGATATGGCGCAGGCCGATCCACGTCTGTTGCGCATCGACCGGCCACTGATGGAGAACGCGGCACGGCTTGGCGGCAGGGTATTGGTGGTGCTTTGCCTTGAAAGCACCCGCAGGGCGACCTGCGACTTGCTGGAGCGCGCCGCGTCAGAGCTGGACCGGAAGGTGCAGCCAGAGCTCTTGCTCTGCGCCGAAGTCTGGCCGCTGTTCGAGGCAGGGCAGACAGCGGCATTCTCCCGCGCAATCGCGGCGCGTATCCGGCAGGCGCTGTCGGAGACCCCCGACATCAGCGCGGTGGTCCTTGCCCAGGCCTCCATGATGGGGGCTGCGGATGATCTGGTGGACGTGACTGTGCCGGTGTTGTCCTCACCGCAACTGGCGGTGGACCGGGCAATAGAAATCGCCCGGTCCTGATTGATCAGGTCGCCGCACCCAGAAGCTGCGCATTACCGCCCGATGCGGTGGTGTCCACACAGACGTGACGCTCGGCGCGCACGCGGGCGGGGTCGGGCAGGCCGGGGATCATCGGCGTGATCGGCCCCTTGCGCTTTGACAAGGCCTGTTCGATGGCGCGGCCGGTTTCCGCGTCACCCCACCACAGAACACCGCCATAGCCGGGACCGTCCGTCAGCGCCGCCGGGTCGATCCGGCCGCTGGCCTGCACGGCAACGCCGCCCAGGGCCTCCACCGCGCGGGCCTGTGCCGCCGCCGCCGCCGCGCCCGGCCCCATGCAGAGCAGCGCAGGCCGGGGCAGGGTGGAGAGGCGGTTGGATTCGCCCGTTGGCCCCGGCATCGACAGGGTCTCGATCGGTTTATAGGCGCCATGTGGCGGCAGGGCGGGCAGCTTGTCCTGCGCCTTGTCCCAGGTGCCGTCACGCTGTTGCACATCCGGCGCGCTGAAGCGCGGCAGGTAGTTCGGCCCGCCCGCCTTTGGCCCGGTGCCCGACAGCCCCTCGCCCCCAAAGGGCTGGCTGCCCACAATCGCCCCGATCTGGTTGCGGTTGACATAGATGTTGCCCGCCTCGATCCGCTCCGACACATGCTGCACCCGGTCGTCGATGCGGGTGTGCAGGCCGAAGGTCAGCCCATAGCCGGTGGCGTTGATCGCGTCGATCACCTTGTCCAGATCACCGCTCCTGAAAGTCGCCAGATGCAGCACCGGGCCGAAGATTTCGCGCTCCAGATCGGCAATGCCCTTCACGCTGATGATGGTGGGCGCGATATAGGTGCCGCCCTGAGGCGCGGTCAGCTCGGCAATCACCCGCCCCTCGGCACGGGCGGCGGCGATGTGATCCGCGATCCCCTTGCGCGCGGCTTCGTCGATGACCGGGCCGACATCGGTGGACAGCTGCCAGGGATCACCCATGTTCAGCGCCTGCATCGCGCCGATCAGCATCCTGGTGAATTCCTCGGCAATGTCCTCCTGCACATAAAGACACCGCAGCGCGGAACAGCGCTGGCCCGCCGATTGGAAAGCGCTTTCGACAATCGCCTGCACCGCCTGTTCAGGCAACGCGGTGCTGTCCACGATCATTGCGTTCAGCCCGCCGGTTTCCGCGATCAGCGGGGTGCCGGGGGCGCAGTGTTCGGCCATATTGGCGCGGATGCGCATCGCCGTGGCGGTGGAGCCGGTGAAGGCCACACCGTTCACGCGCGCATCACCGGTCAGGGCCGCGCCCACGTCGCCGCCACCGGGCAGCAGTTGCAGCGCTGTTTCCGGCACCCCGGCGCGGTGCAGCAACTGCACGATCAGATGCGCAACCAGCGGTGTCTGCTCCGCCGGTTTCGCCAGCACGCCGTTGCCCGCCGCCAGTGCCGCAGCGATCTGCCCGGTGAAGATCGCCATGGGAAAGTTCCAGGGCGAAATACAGGTGAAGATGCCTGCGGGCGGTTCGTTCATCGCCTGTCCGGCGTAGTAGTAGAGGAAATCGACTCCCTCGCGCAGTTCCGCCACACAATCCGGCAGGCCCTTGCCCGCCTCGCGGGCCAGCAGGGCAAAGATCTCGCCATAGTTTTCCTCGATCAGGTCGGCGGCTTTCATCAGCACCTGGCGGCGTTCCTCCAGCGGGGCGTCCCAGGGGGCGGCGTTATCCAGCGCCGTCGCCACATCGGCCTTCGACGCATGGCGCACCGTGCCGGGGGAGGCATCGGGCAGGGCCGGGTTGGTCACCGCCATCGGCTTTTCCGGCGCTGCCTTGCCCGCGATCAGGGGGGCCGCTTCCCAGTGGTGCGACAGGAAGGGCGCGCGCGCCTCCTCCACCTCGGTCAGGGTCTGGGCGTGTGACAGATCGAAGCCCCGCGCGTTCCGGCGATGGGGCAGGAACACCTCCGGCCCCTTGGGGATCGCGACATTGGTGCGGCCCAGCTGTGCAAAGGGGTCGGCGGCCACGACCTCGGGCGGCACATCCTCGTCCACGATCTGGTTCACGAAGCTGGAGTTGGCGCCGTTCTCCAGCAGCCGCCGCACGAGATAGGCCAGCAGATCGCGGTGCGCGCCCACGGGCGCATAGATGCGGCAGCGGGTCTTGTGCTTGTCCATCACCAGCGTATGCAGCGTCTCGCCCATGCCGTGCAGGCGCTGGAACTCGAAGGTTTCCTTGTCCTTGGCCATGTGCAGCACCGCAGCGACGGTATGCGCGTTGTGGGTGGCGAACTGGGGATAGATCCGGTCGGTCATGCCCAGCAGCTTGCGCGCATTGGCGATATAGCTGACATCGGTCGCGGCCTTCTGGGTGAAGACCGGAAAGCCGTCTACCCCGTCCACCTGGGCGCGCTTGATCTCGGTGTCCCAATAGGCGCCCTTGACCAGACGCACCATGATCCTGCGGTCATATTTCTGCGCCATCTCGTAAAGCGCGTCGATCACCGTGCCCGCACGGGGGCCAAAGGCCTGTACCACGATCCCGAACCCGTCCCAGCCTGCCAGCGCAGGCTCCGACATGACGCGCTCGATCACTTCCAGCGACAGGGCCAGCCGGTCGGCTTCCTCCGCATCAACGTTCAGTCCCATGCCGGCGGATTTCGCCAGCAGCGCCAGCGCCCGCAGGCGCGGCACCAGCTCGTTCATCACCGCCTCTTCCTGCGCCACCTCATAGCGCGGATGCAGCGCCGACAGTTTGACCGAAATGCCGGGGTTCTTGCGGATGTCCTCATCGGTGCAGGCGGTTGCGATGGCCGAAATCGCGCGGGAATAGCTCAGATGATAGCGTTTCGCGTCGCGCTCGGTGCGCGCGGCCTCGCCCAGCATGTCATAGGAATAGGTGAACCCCTTCTTCTCCATCCCCGCCGCGCGTTTCATCGCGGCTTCGATGTTCTCACCCAGCACGAACTGGCGGCCCATTTCCTTCATCGCGCGGGAAACGGCGGTGCGGATCACCGGTTCGCCCAGGCGTTTGATCGCGGCGCGCAGGTGGCGCACCGGGCCGGGCTGATCATCGTCCAGCACGCGGCCCGTCAGCATCAGCGCCCAGGTGGAGGCATTGACCAGCGAAGAGGTGGAATGGCCCATGTGGCGGCCCCAGTTGCTGGGCGCGATCTTGTCCTCGATCAGCGCGTCGATGGTATCCGCATCCGGCACCCGCAGCAGTGCCTCGGCCAGACACATCAGGGCGACACCTTCGTCGGTGGACAGGCCATATTCGGCCAGAAAGACCTCCATCAGGCCGGGCGCGGTGGTGTTGCGGATGTCGCGGACCAGATCTGCGGCATCGGCGCTGATGGCGGCGCGCGCCTCGTCGCTGAGCTTGGCGCTGTCGATCAGCCCGTCCAGAACGGCCTGGGGGTCGGCATACATGCCTGCGTCGATGCGGTGGCGCAGTGAGGGGGCATTCTGAACGGTCATGGGTTCCTCCATCAGATCATCCGCCAAGTATATCGTATCCTTGCAGGGCCTTTTGACTTATAATCGGGTTTCCACGATGCGAATTGCGGCAATTGAGGGGGACGCGAAGTGAAAAGTGACACATTCGAACTGGATCGCTTTGACAGATCGATTCTCTCGGTCCTGGCCGAGGACGGCCGCATCAGCATCACCGATCTTGCCAAGCGCATCGGCCTGTCCAAATCACCCACCCAGGCCCGCCTGCGCCGGCTGGAGGAAACCGGGGTGATCATCGGCTATCGCGCCCTGCTCGACCCGATCCGTCTGGGCCTTGATCACGTCGCCTTTGTCGAGGTGCGGCTCAACGACACCCGGGAGGCCGCCCTGCGCGCCTTCAATGCGGCGGTGGCCAAGGTGCCCGAGATCGAGCAGGCCCATATGATCGCAAGCCATTTCGACTACCTGCTCAAGGTGCGGACGCCTGACATGTCCGCCTATCGCAAGTTCCTTGGCGAGACGATATCAAGCCTGCCGCATGTGTCAAACACCTCGACCTATGTGGCGATGGAGGCGGTGAAAGAGACGATGCTGGCGGATGGTGCTTGACGGAAGGCCAATCTGAACCATTCTTAAGCCATGCGCATGTTGATCCTTGCACTGGCACTGTCGCCCGCGATGGCCATCGCGGAGTGTCCCGCGCCGCCCGACGTGCGGTCCGAGATGCTGAACCTCATCGCCAGATCCCAGGCCGCCAAGACCTATACTGACGGGCGCCGGGCCTCGGCCGCAATGTGGGAAGTCTGGTTGCGCGCCCCCGACGCGGCGGCGCAGGAGGTGCTGGACGCCGGTCTGCGGCGGCGCGATTCCTATGATTTTGCCGGGGCGCTGGCGGAGTTCGACAGGCTGGCGGACTATTGCCCCGCATATGCCGAAGGTTTCAACCAGCGCGCCTATATCCATTTCCTGCAGGAAGACTACGAAGCGGCACTTGTCGATCTGGATATTGCGCTGGGGCTGCAGCCCCTGCACATCGCCGCGCAATCGGGCCGGGCCCTGACCCTGATGAACCTGGGCCGCATCGACGAGGCCCGCGCGCAATTGCTCGAAGCGGTGGAGAACAACCCCTGGCTGTCGGAGGCCGCATTGCTGGCCGAAGGCGCACCGCTTGGCCCCAAAGGCCGCGACATCTGACCATTTACACCCCGGGATCAGCGGCTATGGTGCGGCGCATGCGGGCGTGATGGAATGGTAGACATACCAGACTTAAAATCTGTTGGGGCGTAGCCCCGTGTGGGTTCGAGTCCCACCGCCCGCACCAACTTTTGTTATGTTACCGCGCGGAGCGCTACTTGAGCACGGGTTTGGTTCGAGATTTGTCCTCTCACCTGCACCAGCCCTGCCGTTCACAGAGGATGACAGCCCGCCGACCTGTTCCTGAGGCGGGGTCATGATGAACGGTCAGCGCCACGAGGGGCGGGGCCGGGGCAGAGTGATCCGGTTTCGATGTGCCGGCACCCGGTCCGCCGATGCGCGGGAACCCGCCCATTTATTCCGCGATTGTCGTGAATGCCCGGGGAACACCAGATAATGCGGTTCACAGGCCTTCAAACACCAGAGTCGGATTGCAGGCAGGGCGGAAATATCGCTTAATCGGTCTAAGTGTCCGAAAAGGACAGACCGTGGCAACCACGGTGTTTCGGTGTGAGTAGGGGGCGTTGGCGTGGCGCAATTCAAGGCATTGCTTACGAAGAATCGCGGCAAGGCTGCCGGGCTTTTGGCGTTGTTTCTTGCGGCGACGGCACAGTTTGGCGCGGCGGCAAACCTCAAGATCACCGGTATTCCGGAACGCAGCGATCTTTACAAGACTTTGGCCGGCGGGTCCCTGCTGGTCGAGCAGACGGCGGAAGGCGCCAATCCCAGCTCGCAGGAGGTGGTTGCGGCGGCGCAGGCCGATTACCAAAGGCTGCTGGCGGTTCTCTATGACAACGGCTACTTCGGTCCGGTGATCAAGATCACGCTGGACGGGGTGGACGCGGTGAACATCCCGCCGGTGAACCCGCCGCGGCAGATCAGCCAGGCGGTGATCGCAATTGATCCGGGCCCCCGGTTCCGTTTCGGACAGACCCGTATCGCGCCGATTGCTCCCGGCACCGAATTGCCCGAAGGATTCGCCAGCGGCCAGACCGCCAGCCTGGGGGTGTTGAAAAACACGGTTTCTGCCGGGATCGAGGGCTGGCGCGACCAGGGTCACGCCAAGGCCGAACTGGCCAGCCAGGACCTGACCGCGCGGCACGCAGAGCGCACCATTGATGCCGATCTGCGCCTGGCCCCCGGTCCGCGCCTGCGGTTCGGCCCCCTGATCGTTAAGGGCAATCAGGATGTGCGCACCCAGCGCATCATCGACATCGCGGGCCTGCCGGAGGGCAAGGTCTTCTCGCCCCAGGACCTGCGGCTGGCCCGCGAAAGGCTGCGGCGTACCGGTGCCTTCAATGCCGTGGCCCTGCAGGAGGGCGAGGTGATCGGGCCCGGCGACACGCTGCCCGTCACCGCATTGATCACCGAGGCACCGAAGCGGCGTTTCGGTTTCGGGGCGGAGCTTTCCTCGCTCGAAGGGCTGACGGTTTCGACCTACTGGATGCACCGTAACCTGCTGGGCGGCGCGGAACGGCTGCGGCTTGAGGCCGAAGCGGGCGGGATCGGCGGCAACTCCGGCGGTGAGGATTATCGCCTGTCCGCCCGTTTCGACCGCCCGGCAACCTTCAACGAAGACACGAATTTCTACGCGCTGACCAAGCTGGAACAGCTCGACGAGGTGAACTTCTTTTCCCGGCAGCTGGATGTTGAGGCGGGCTTCACCCGCATCGCCAATGAAAACCGGACCTACCGGCTGGGGCTGGGTCTGCGCCGGGCCGAGACACGCGACGCCTTTGGCACCAACCGCTACAGCTTGCTGACCCTGCCGCTGGGCATCGAATTCGACTACCGCGACAAGGAACTTGACGCGAAAGAGGGTTATTACATCAACGCCTCGGCGACGCCATTCCTGGCGCTCAGCGGGGCGGACGACGGGCTGCGCACCTATGTCGATGCGCGCTATTACAAGACTTTCGGGCAGACCCGCCCGGTCACCTTTGCCCTGCGCGGGCAGCTTGGGTCTGTTTACGGGCCGGACCTGTCCGAGGCACCCGCCGATTACCTGTTCTATTCCGGCGGTGGCGGAACGGTCAGGGGGCAACCCTATCAGTCGCTGGGCGTCGATCTGGGCGGCGGGCAGACGGTTGGCGGGCGCTCCTTTGTCGGCTTTTCCGCCGAGGCGCGGATCAAGGTGACCGATGCCATCGGGATCGTCGGTTTCGCCGATGCGGGCTATATCGGGGCCGAGGAATTCTATGACGGGTCGGGCCGATGGCAATCCGGTGCGGGCTTCGGGCTGCGCTATGATACCGGCATCGGGCCGATCAGGCTTGACCTTGCCGTGCCGACCTCCGGGCCGGAGACGGGTGAGAACTTTCAGGTCTATATCGGCATAGGGCAGGCATTCTGATGCGGGGTCTGGTTGCATTTCTCGTGGCGGTCACATTGTGGATCGCAAGTCTTGGTGCCGCCATGGCACAAGAGGACGACAAGGGTTTTCTGACCCGCGCCATCCAGGACGCGCTCAGCGGGGCGGGACGCACGGTCAGCATTGACGGGTTTCAGGGTGCGCTCAGCTCCACCGCCCGCTTTGACCGCATGACCATTGCCGACAGCGAAGGTGTCTGGCTGACGCTGGAAGACGTGACATTGGACTGGACCCGTTCCGCCCTGTTGCGCGGACGGCTGGAGGTTCAGAGCCTGACAGCGGCGCGGCTGGACCTGCCCCGCCTGCCGCTTCCCGAGGAAGGCGTCGATCTGCCGGAGGCCGAAGCCCAGCCTTTCAATCTGCCGGAACTGCCGGTTTCCATCAATATCGCCGATTTCGGGGTGGATCAGATCAACCTCGGTGCCCCGCTACTGGGCGAGGCCGCGCAGCTGAGCCTGCGGGCCACGGCGCAATATACCGACGATCTGCTGAACCTCGACATCTCGGCCAGCCGCACGGATGCCAAACAGGGTGAATTCGCGATCAAGGCCAACCTTGAACGGTCCGACAACATCCTCGATCTCTTGGTGAAACTGAGCGAGGGCGAGGAGGGGATTGTCGCGAAACTGTTGAACCTGCCCGATCAGCCCGCCGTCGAGATGACGGTTGAGGGCAGCGGGCCGCTCACCGATTTCGCAAGCGATCTCAATATCTCGACCGACGGGCAGGAACGGCTGGCGGGGAAAATCACCCTGGGCACCGAAGCCTCGCGCGGGGGTTTCGACACGCCTGACCGGCGCATCCAGGCTGACATCGGTGGTGACGTCACCGCGCTGCTGGCGCCACGCTTTCGCGAATTCTTTGGCGAGGAGGTGCAGCTGAAGATCGACGCGCTGGTCGAAGGCAGCGGCGCGGTCGAGGTCAGCGATTTCACCCTCAAGGCGCAGGCCGCCGATCTGGCGGGCCGGGTCACGCTGAACAGGGACAAATGGCCCTCATTCATCGACATCACCGGCACGATTGCCAACCCTGACGGCACGACCATCCTGCTGCCCCTGGGCGGCGAGGGCACAATTGTGAAACGCGTTGGCCTTCGGGTGAATTATGACGCGGACAATGGCGAGGCGCTGAATGCGGATTTCGACATCGACGCGCTGGAAATGGCGGGGCTTGCCATTGAACGCACCCAGCTGGGCCTTGATGGCACCTTGCAGGGCAACGTCGGCTCGGTCGGGCAGTTCCTGGGTGATGTGAGCTTTACGGCCGACGGGCTGGAACTGACCGACGCCGCCAGTGCCGAGGCGATCGGCAGGCGCATCACCGGCAAGGCCAACATCAACTACATCGAGGGCCAGCCGACGCGGATCAGCGATCTGGATCTGACCGGAACGGATTACGGGCTGACCGGCCAGATCATCATCGCGGGTCTTGAGAACAATTTCCGCACCCGGCTCGACATGACGTTGAGCGCTGCCGACCTCAGCCGGTTCTCGGCCCTTGCCGGGCGCAAGCTGGATGGCCAGACCGATCTGGGCCTGAAGGGCACGGTGACACCGCTGGGCGGCCTGTTCGACCTGAAGGCAACCGGCAGCACACAGGATCTTGCGCTGGGCATCCCGCAGGCCGACGCGGTGCTGAAGGGCCGGACAGAGCTGAGCATGCAGGCCAGCCGGGATGAGACCGGCACCTTCCTGCGCTATCTGGTGCTGAAGAATGATGCCCTGAGCCTGACCGGCGCGGCGGAACTGCGCAGCGATGACAGCCGCGTGCAGGCGGATTTCCGGCTGGAGGATATCGGCCTTGTCCTGCCGCAATATGACGGGCCGGTCACGGTCAGCGCGACGGCCAGGCAGGACAGGCGCGGCTGGGTTGTCGATGCCGCCACCGATGGCCCCTATGGTGCCGCCCTGACAGCCAGGGGACTGGCGACAGGCCCCGATGCAAGGATCGAATTCACCGCCGATGTGCCTGATGCAAAGCCATTTGCCGAGCAGGTCGAAGGCCCGGTCAAGGCCACCGGCAGCCTGCGCCAGACGCCCGACGGCTGGCGTATCCGCACCGATGCGACGGGGCCCTATGATCTGACCGCGGCGGTCGACGGGCTGGTCAGCCCGGCCATCGACATCCGTTTCGATCTGTCGGTGCCTGACCTGCGACCCCTGGCGCCGCAGGTGAGAGGGCCGCTGAAGGCAACCGGCACGCTGCGCCAGACCGATGCAGGCTTTGTGGTGGATACCGAAGCGACGGGCCCCTATGGCGCCAAGGCTCTGGTGGCGGGGCTGGCGACCGGCCCTGACATGTCATTGAATTTCAACCTCTCGGTTCCCAATGTGAACCCGTTGCTGCCCGGGGTGAACGGCCCGCTTTCGGCCAATGGCAAGCTCTACCAGACCCCGGAGGGCCTTGCGGTCGACACCCAGGCGAGCGGACCCTATTCGGCGCGCGCCACGGTCACCGGCGTTGTCACCGGGGCCAACGCTGCGGTGGATTACACGCTGGCGATGCCCAATCTCGCAGCCATCGTGCCGCAGTTGAACGGCCCGCTTGACGTTGACGGCTCTGCCCGCAGGCAGGGCGGCGCATGGCAGATCAGTACCGCGGCGCAGGGTCCGGGTGGCACGCAGGCGCGTGTTTCCGGGCAGGTGGCCGAGAACGGCACCCTGAACCTGGACATCGCGGGCACCGCGCCGCTGGGGCTCAGCAAGCCCTTTATCGAACCGCGCAGCCTGCAGGGGCAGGCACGGTTTGATCTGACGGTGAATGGCCCGCCGGCGCTGTCTTCTGTCTCTGGCCGGATCACGACAACGGGCGCGACCCTGAGCGCGCCAAACCTGCGCATCGCGCTTGATGCGATGAATGCGGATATCCAGCTTGGCAACAACCGCGCCAATATCGACGTGACCGCCAATGCGGTTGGCGGCGGGCGTCTGCGGGTGGGCGGCGGTGTGACCCTGACGGGATCCCTGCCTGCGGATATTCAGATCGCATTGGAAAACGTCGTTCTGACCGATCCCAAGCTTTATCGCACCAGCGTCGGGGGCAATCTGCGGGTCGCAGGCCCGCTGGCGGGCGGTGCGCAGATCAGCGGGCAGATCAACGTGGGCGAGACCAATGTGAACGTCCCCTCGACCGGGCTGACCACCATCGGGGATATTCCCCAGATCACCCATATCGGCGCAGATCAGGCCGTGATCGCCACGCGCCGCAAGGCGGGGCTGACCGGGGCGCAGTCCGGTGCCGACCCGTCGGCAAAAAGCAGCGGGGGCGGCTTTGGGCTGAACCTGCAGGTGAATGCGCCGAACCGCATTTTCGTGCGGGGCAGGGGGCTGGACGCCGAACTGAGCGGTGGGCTGACCCTGACCGGGACCACAAATAACATCATCTCTGCGGGCCGCTTCGAACTGCTCCGCGGCAGGCTGGACATTCTCGGCAAACGCTTTGACCTGGTGGAGGGGTCGGTGCAGTTCCAGGGCGATCTGATCCCCTATCTGCGGTTCGTGTCCTCGACCAAGACAAACGCAGGCGAAGTGCGGGTGATCGTACAGGGACCGGCGGATGAGCCGGAGGTGATTTTCGAATCCACCCCGGCGGCACCGCAGGACGAAGTGCTGGCGCAGCTCCTGTTCGGCAAGAACATCGACGACATCTCGGCCTTCCAGGCGCTGCAACTGGCCTCTGCCGTGGCGACACTTGCAGGTCGCGGCGGTGCCGGCGTGGTCTCGCGTCTGCGCGATGGCTTTGGCCTGGACGATCTGGATGTGACCACAACCGACAGCGGTGCGACAGCGGTGCGCGCGGGCAAGTATATCTCGGATAACGTCTATTCCGACGTGACCGCCGCCTCTGACGGCACCGCGGATATCTCGCTGAACATCGACATCACGCCGAACCTCAAGGGCAAGGCGACACTGGGCTCGGACGGCGACAGCGGTATCGGGTTGTTCTTTGAAAAGGATTACTGAGGGTCCTGCGGCACGAAGGTCCCGAAACGTCCCTGATCGAACAGCAGGCCCGCGCCATGGCCCCGGCGCTGCGCGGCATGGGTGATCAGGCCGAGGATGATGGAATGATCCCCTGCCGGGTGCACCGCATGGGTTTCGCAGTGAAAGGTGGCCAGCACGCCCGCAAGGGTTGGCGTGCCATGGGGGCCTTCCTGCCAGTCGAAACCTGAAAAATCATGACCCTGGCCCGCGAAGTGCCGGGCCAGAGGGCCCTGATCCTCAGCCAGGATGTGGATGCAGAAATGCGGCGCCTTTGCAAAGATGTCATGCCGCTTGGAGCGCAGCGCCGCGGACCACAGTATCATCGGCGGATCCAGCGATACCGATGAAAAGGAATTTGCGGTCATGCCCAGCGGCCCGGATTCCGTCTGGGTGGTGATCACCGTGACACCGGTGCCAAAACGGCCAAAGGCGGCGCGCAGCGCGGCACCGTCCTGCGCCCGGGGCGCAAAGGAAATCAAATCATTGTTCATCGGCGCCACGGGTGCCACGGCCCTGCCGATTTGTCCAGCGACGCCCATCAGGCCCGCGCCGGGGGATTGAGTGCTGCGGTGTGCTTCATGCCTTCGCATTAGATTTCCATCGCGCCCAAAACATGGCGCAACAGGGGCGGTGTTGCGGAAATCCGCCCCATTTCCCGGAAAGTCCCGCATTGCCGGAACCTGCCGGGCCCGCCCGTGTTGTGTTGGCAAGAGAGGCATCGTCACCCCCCGGCTGACGCTGGCTGTCGGTTGGGGCGGCAGGGCACAAGGCCTTGCCGGTCACCAGGGCACCCGAATGCCGCAGAAACGGGCGTTTCAACAGCGCCCAGCAGGAGATGACTATGACACACAACATGAAAAACATGAAAATGACCGCTGCCGCCGCCATGATTGCCGGTGTGGCCTTGGGAACAACCGCCTATGCGGCGGACAGTGAGACCGTCGATCACACCGAAATCGGATCGCTGTCCTGTGATGTGGGTGACGGCACCGGCTATGTCTTTGGCTCAACGCGGGAATTGACCTGCGTCTTCAACCCGGTGGAGGAAGGTCTGGCGGATGAAACCTATGTCGGTGAAATCAACCGCTATGGCATTGACATCGGCAAGACCCAGAACGGCCAGATGTCCTGGCTGGTGCTGGCGCCGACGGAATCCGAATATGTCGAAGGCGGGCTGAACGGCAGCTACAAGGGCGTTTCGGCAGAGGCGACACTGGGTGTCGGCCTTGGCGCGAATGCGATGACCGGCGGTTCGGAAAACACGCTGGCGCTGCAACCGATCAGCGTGAACACGCAGACTGGCGTGAATTTCGCTGTTGGCGTGGGTGAGATCAATCTGACCCGCGTGGAAGGGTAATTCCCCTGCCCAACCCGTGAAAAGCCCCCCTCGCGGGGGCTTTTTGCGGTCTGGGGTGCCGGTGGGAAGGGGACGGATGCTCCTGAACCACGTTTCGGCCAGGCGACCCCGCCGCTGGCAGCATCGCCCGAGGCATTAGCCCAGATAGATCTGACCCGGCGGATATTTGACCCGGGGCACGGCGCGGGTGGCCAGGAAGAATCCCAGCGCCAGCGGGCCGACCCGCCCGATGAACATGATCAGCATGATCAGGGCGCGGCCGATGCCATCAAGCTCTGCAGTGGCACCCATCGACATGCCCACCGTGCCAAAGGCCGATGTCACCTCGAAGGCGAGATCGACAAACTGGCCATCATGGCTGAT
This sequence comes from Sulfitobacter sp. G21635-S1, assembly GCF_027213915.1. Lineage (NCBI taxonomy): Bacteria > Pseudomonadati > Pseudomonadota > Alphaproteobacteria > Rhodobacterales > Roseobacteraceae > Sulfitobacter > Sulfitobacter sp. G21635-S1. The sequence continues at coordinate 67,261 of NZ_JAPWGV010000015.1, read as the reverse complement.
GGCTATGGCAAAGATGCCTGACAGGACCAGCAACATGGATATCGTGGTCAGCGCCAGCACCTTCAGCACTTCCTCGACCCCCAGCGCCCGGCCAAAGGCGTGCAGGGTGGTCTGACGGCGAAAGAAGGCCACCGTTGCCAGCAGCAGCACCGCAAAGGTCGTGACCTTGATCCCCCCGGCGGTTGAGGTGCTGCCACCGCCCACCAGCATCAGCGTCATTGTCATCATGGCGGTTGAATCATGCATCCCGCCGGTGTCGATCGTGTTGAACCCGGCGGTCCGGGGGGTGACGCCCTGAAACCAGCTCGCCCACAACTTGTCGCCAAGCGAAAGCGCGCCCAGCGTGTCGGGGTTGGTCCATTCAAGTGCTGCGAACCACAGGCAGCCCCAGAGGATCAGCAGGGCAGTGCCCATCAGCATCAGCTTGGAATGCAGGGTCAGCCGCCGCCAGCTGCGGGTCTGATAGATGTCGCCCACCACGATGAAACCGATCCCGCCCATGATGAACAGCGCCGGGATCACCAGGTTGATCACCGGGTTGCCGACCCATTGCGACAGGCTGTCGGGATGCAGGGCAAAGCCCGCGTTGTTGAAGGCGGAAATGGCATGGAACACCGCCTGCCAGATGCCGTTCCAGCCGTATTCGGGGACAAAGACAAAGGCCAGCAGCAGGGCGCCGATTGCCTCGCAAAGCAAGGCGACCACAATGATCACGCGCACCAGCACCGTCAGATTGCTGATCGAGGTCTGGTTGAGATCCTCGCGCAGGATCAGCCGTTGCGGCATCCCCACCGGAATGCCAAGCGCGCTCAGCACCAGCACCGCGAATGTCATCAGCCCCAGGCCGCCGAACTGGATCAGCAGCGCGATCACGGCCTGCCCAAACCCGGTAAAGGCAGCACCGGTATCCATCAGCACCAGCCCCGTTACCGTTACGGCAGAGGTGGAGGTGAACAGCGCTTCCGCCAGCCCGACGTCACCATGATGCGAAACGGGCAGCCAGAGCAGGCTTGCCCCGATGACGATAAAGACAAGATAAAGCAGCCCCAGAACAACCGGCGGCGGCAGCGCCAGGCCAGAGCCTGTTTTGACCCGCTGTGCGCCTCTGGCCATGTTAAAGGCTGGCCGCGAAGCTGCGCAGGTCCTTGCGCTGCCCCAGCAGCAGCAGCAGGTCGTCGCGCTGCAAGGTGCATGTCGTCCCGTCCTGACCGACAAATTCCGTGCCGCGCATCACGCCGATGCAGCGCAGATTGAATTTCTCGGTATGGGGCAGATCGACCAGCCGCTTGCCCTCAAGGCTTTCGGGGATGCGGAAATTGACCACGTGATAGCCGTTGCCAAGGCTGACATAATCGCGCACCAGCGGGTTGTGCAGCACCTGCGCAATATGTTGCCCCACTTCGATTTCGGGGTGGATCACCCGGTCCACACCCAGCTTGGACAGGATGCGGTGGTGGGTCTTGGTGGTGGCCTTGGCCCAGATCTGCGGCACGCCGATCAGTTTCAGGTTCATCGCAGTCAGAATGCTGGCCTCAAGATCGGAGCCCATGGCGACAACGGCGATGTCACATTCGGCAAAACCGGCCTCGCGCAGGCCCAGATCGTCCCGCGCATCCACGATCACCGCCTGGCTCAGGGATTCAGCATGGGCCGAAACGCGCTTTTCATCCGTATCGACGCCGATCACATGGTTGCCGAAACGCTGAAGTTCCGTTGCGACGGTGCTGCCGAAATTGCCCAGCCCGATCACGCCGATTGCCCGAGTTCCATGTCGTGCCATTGCTGCGCCTTTCCGATCCCGTTCCGACGCTAGTTAGAGCGTTCGGCGGGAAGGTGAAATACCTGTGGCGCGGAAATTGATTTGGGTCAGCTGCATTTGCGCTGCCTCAAGCTGTGTTGATGATCGCGGCGAAAGGTGGATCGCTGTCAGGAATGGCAGCTCCCTCCGGTCTGCACCAGCGTAACGACAGGCGCAGGCCGGGCGGAGGCTCCTGGGCCGGGGACCGCAGAAAAACGCCCCCGCAGATTGCTGCGGGGGCGATATGTTCGCTTTGGCATGTTCGCTTCGGCCCCTTAAGGACCCGATCGGCTTTTCAGCGGTTCATCCGGTTTTCGATCAGATCGTCGACGACAGAGGGGTCCGCAAGGGTCGATGTATCCCCCAATGCGCCAAAGTCGTTCTCGGCAATCTTGCGCAGGATGCGGCGCATGATCTTGCCGGAGCGTGTCTTGGGCAGGCCGGGGGCCCATTGGATCAGGTCGGGTTTGGCAATCGGTCCGATCTCGTTGCGCACCCAGCCTTCCAGCTCCTTGCGCAGATCTTCCGAGGGTTCCTCGCCGCCCATCAGGGTGACATAGCAATAGATGCCCTGGCCCTTGACCTTGTGCGGATAGCCGACGACGGCGGCCTCGGCCACTTTCTTGTGGGCGACCAGCGCGCTTTCCACCTCTGCCGTGCCCATGCGGTGGCCAGAGACGTTGATCACGTCATCCACCCGGCCGGTGATCCAGTAATCGCCATCCGCGTCACGCTTGCAGCCGTCGCCGGTGAAGTAATAGCCGGGATAATCGGCGAAATAGGTCTTTTCAAAGCGTTCGTGATCGCCCCAGACGGTGCGCATCTGTCCCGGCCAGCTGTCCGCGATGACCAGCACGCCCTCTGCCGGGTTGTCGGTGATGACCTCTGCCGATGTCGGCTCAAGGATCATCGGTTTGATCCCGAAGAACGGTTTCATCGCCGCACCCGGTTTCATCGCATGGGCGCCGGGCAGGGGGGTCATCAGGTGGCCGCCGGTTTCGGTCTGCCACCAGGTATCAACGATGGGGCAACGCCCGCCGCCGACAACCTCGTTGTACCAGTTCCAGGCCTCGGGGTTGATCGGCTCGCCCACGGTGCCCAGCAGCCTGAGGCTGGACAGATCGCATTTGGTGACAAAATCGTCACCCTTGCCCATCAGTGCGCGGATCGCCGTGGGCGCGGTGTAGAACTGGTTCACCTTGTGCTTTTCGCAAACCTGCCAGAACCGCGAGGCATCCGGGTAGGTCGGCACCCCTTCGAACATCAGCGTGGTGGCCCCGTTGGCCAGCGGGCCATAGACGATATAGCTGTGCCCGGTGACCCAGCCCACATCCGCCGTACACCAATAGATGTCGCCATCGTGGTAGTCGAAGGTGATCTCGTGGGTCATCGCGGCATAGACCAGATAGCCGCCGGTGGTATGGACCACACCCTTGGGCTGGCCGGTGGAGCCGGAGGTATAGAGGATGAAGAGCGGGTCTTCGGCCCCCATCGCGGCAGGTTCAAAGCTGTCGGCGGCGTCTTTGGCCAGCGCGGTGTAATCGACATCGCGATCCGCGTTCCAGGGGACCTCTCCGCCGGTGCGGCGGACCACCAGGCATTTGACGGAAGCGTCGCAGGAGGCCAGTGCCTTGTCCGCATTGGTCTTGAGCGGTGTGTTGCGCCCGCCACGGGGGGCCTCGTCGGCGGTGATCACGACCTTGGCCTCTGATCCCTTGATCCGCGCGGCCAGCGCATCGGGCGAGAATCCGGCAAAGACGATGGAATGGATGGCACCGATCCGGGCACAGGCCAGCATGGCATAGGCGGCCTCGGGGATCATCGGCATGTAGATGATGACCCGGTCGCCCCTGGTCACGCCCTGATCGCTCAGGATATTGGCCATCTTGCAGGTGTTGGCGTGCAATTCGCGGTAGGTAATGTGCAGCGCCTTTTCATCGGGGCTGTCCGGCTCCCAGATGATCGCGGTCTGATCGCCACGGGTGGCCAGATGCCGGTCAATGCAGTTGGCGCTGACGTTCAGCTGCCCGTCCGCATACCAGTTGATCTTGACCTGACCGAGGGTGAAGTCCACGTCCTTGACCTGGCTGAACGGCTTGATCCAGTCCACCCGCTTGCCCTGTTCGGCCCAGAAGGATTCCGGGTCGTTCACGGAGGCCATGTACATGCTGGCATATTGGTCGGCGTTCACATGTGCGCCTTTGACCATGGCATCGGATGGCGGGTAGATTTTGGCGTCAGACATCGGGTGTTCCTCCTTGACAGTATTCTTGCACGCATGATGAGGGGCAGCTCCCTCAAAACACATATCTCCTCTTGCGCGGGATCATAGCGCGCGCTGTAAGGATTGAAATAACCATATGGAATGGCTTGATTTCGCTGTAAAACTATTTCCGTGTTTTTGAACGACTTGTAAACCGGCCTGAAAATACGGTGCAAAATACCCGTGTTTTCAATGCGCTGCCTGTCAAATGGCCCTTCCGGGGCGGGGGACAGCCATACCTGCCTTTCGCTATTGCCGCGCGGCCGGGCCTGTCATGGCTTTTGCGATGACCCTTTGGGGTTGGCAGCCCGGGACGGTCGCGCTAGCCTTGGCCCAAGCGTGGCAGAATGGCCGCGCAGCTAGGGAGAGATATCAATGACCAACCTCATGAGCGGCGCAGCCGTCTGCGCGCTAAGCATAGCCTTTGTCACTGAAGCTGCGGCAACTGAATGGAATGTATCCGTCTGGGGCAAGCGCCGCGCCTTTACCGAACACATCGAAAAGATCGCCGAGCTGGTAAGCGAAAAGACCGGCGGCGAATTCACCATGAACGTGAGCTATGGCGGCCTGTCCAAGAACCGCGAGAACCTCGACGGTATCTCCATCGGGGCCTTCGAGATGGCGCAATTCTGTGCCGGCTATCACCCTGACAAGAACCGCGTCGTGACCGTTCTGGAATTGCCGTTCCTGGGGGTCGAGAACCTTGAACAGGAAGTCGCGGTCTCCAAGGCCGTCTATGCGCATCCTGCCGCCGCCGAAGAGATGGCGCAATGGAATGCAAAGCTGCTGATGACCTCGCCCATGCCGCAGTACAACCTTGTCGGCACCGGCGATCCGCGCACCACGCTAGAGGAATTCGAAGGCATGCGTGTCCGCGCCACCGGTGGTCTGGGCAAGGCCTTCGAGGCGGTCGGCGCGGTGCCGACCTCTGTCACATCAAGCGAAGCCTATCAGGCGATGGAATCCGGTGTTGTCGACACGGTTGCCTTTGCCCAGCACGCGCACCTCAGCTTTGGCACCATCAACCAGGCGGACTGGTGGACGGCCAACCTGAACCCCGGCACCGTGAACTGCCCCGTTGTGGTGAACATCGACGCTTACGAATCGCTGTCGGATGCGGAGCGTGAGGCGCTGGATTCCTCTGTTGACGAGGCGCTGGACCACTATCTGGCCAATTACGGTGAACTGCTCAAGCGCTGGGATGCGGTGCTGGAGGAGAAGGGCGTCGAGAAAGTCATGATCGCGCCGGAAGTGCTGGCAGAGTTCCGTGAGACCGCCGCCGCACCGGCACGGGATGCCTGGATCGCTGACATGGAAGCACAGGGCCTGCCGGGCCAGGAGCTTTATGATCTGGTGGTCTCGACACTGGAAGAAGCCAAAGCCAGCGGCAGCTGACCTGACATCGGGCCGCCCCGCGATTTCCGGGGCGGCCTCTTCGTTTTTGGCGAGCAGCCCGGCGTCGGGCAGTTTCTCAAAAACGGCGAAAATGCCGAACAGGGGAGAGGGACTTATGGCCGGATCGGCGGCAGTGCTGGAGGATTCCAGCCTACTCAGCAAACTTGACCGGATGTTGCTCCCGATTGAGCGTTTTTGCGCGTTGCTTTCGGGTCTGGCGATCTTTGCGCTGATGTTCCTGGCGGCCTATTCGGTCAGTTCGCGCAAGTTCTTCGGCGCGCCGATGATGGGTTATGTCGATTACATCGAGGCCGCGATGCCGATCATCGCGATCATGGGCGTGTCCTATGTCCAGCGTGACGGCACCCATATCCGGATGGACATGCTGGTCTCGGCGCTCAAGGGCCGGGTGCTGTGGTTCTTTGAACTGGTCTCCGTCCTGCTGATCCTTTTGCTGATCGTGGCATTGACATGGGGGGCCTGGGAACATTTCGACCGCTCGTTCGACTGCGCGCGGCCCCTGTGCAGCCGCGACAGTTCCATCGACGTCGGCATCCCCATATGGCCCAGCAAACTCGTGGTCCCGGTCGCTTTTGGCGTGCTGGCGCTGCGGTTGCTGTTGCAGGCCTGGGGCTATGGCCGCGCGCTGGTGCTGGGGCTGGAGAACCCGGCGGGGGTGCCGCTGAACCTGACCATTGAAGAACAGGCGATGGCCGAGGCTCGCGCGCTTGAGGAGAACGGCTGATGGAGCCCATTGAAATTGGCCTTTGGGTTTCGGGTGGCATGCTGGTCATGGTCGTGCTGGGCATGCGGGTGGCATTCGCCGCCGGTCTGGCGGGTTTTCTCGGGCTGTGCTGGCTGCGCTGGAACGGCTTTGACTATGACCCCGCGCGCCTGTGGAAAGCGATAGAGATCAGCGTCAAGATCGCAGGGCTGACCCCCCATTCCAAAGTCAGCGCCCAGGTGCTCAGCCTGATCCCGGTTTTCATCATGATCGGCTATCTTGCCTATTACGCCAAACTTACGACGGCGCTGTTCGAGGCCTGCAAACGCTGGGTTGCCTGGGTGCCGGGGGGGCTGGCGGTATCGACCGTCTTTGCCACCGCCGGCTTTGCCGCCGTGTCGGGCGCATCGGTGGCAACCGCGGCGGTCTTTGCGCGCATTGCGATCCCCGAGATGCTGAAAGTGGGCTATAACAAGAAATTCGCAGCCGGTGTGGTGGCGGCAGGGGGCACGCTTGCCTCGCTGATCCCGCCCTCGGCCATCCTGGTGATCTATGCGATCATCGTGGAGCAGGACGTGGGCAAGCTCCTGCTTGCCGGATTCGTTCCCGGTGCATTTTCTGCCGTGGTCTACGGCGGGCTGATCGTCGGGATTGCGATGATCTGGAAGAACGTCGGCCCCCCGGTGACGGGCTTCAGCTGGAAGCAGCGCTTTGAAAGCCTGCCGCCCGCGCTGCCGATCCTTGCGGTGGTCGTGATCATCATCTTCTTTGTCTACAACCCCTTTGGCGACGCCTGGGGCACCCCCACCGAAGGCGGTGCCGTGGGCGCATTCATCGTGTTCCTGATGGCGCTCTATCGCGGCATGCGGTGGGGGCAGTTGAAAGAGGCGCTGCTGGAGACTGCCAAGCTGACGGTGATGATCTTTACCATCATCTGGGGCGTGCTGATCTATGTCCGGTTCCTGGGGTTTGCGGAACTGCCCGATGCCTTTGCCTCCTGGATCACCTCGCTTGAGATGTCGCCGCTGGTGATCCTGATCTGCATCCTGCTGGCCTATGCGGTGCTGGGCATGTTCATGGATGCCATCGGCATGCTGCTGCTGACCCTGCCGGTGGTCTATCCGGCGGTCATGGCGCTGAACGGCGGCGAGCTGGTGTCGGCGGCCGACAGCGCCTTTGGCATGTCCGGGCCGATGTGTGCGATCTGGTTCGGTATCCTTGTGGTGAAGATGGCCGAATTCTGCCTGATCACCCCGCCCATCGGCCTGAACTGCTTTGTCGTGGCGGGGGTGCGCGATGATCTGACGGTGCAGGATGTATTCAAGGGCGTGGCGCCGTTCTTTTTCGCGGATGCGGTGACCATCGCGCTGTTGGTCGCCTTTCCCGGCATTGTCCTGTGGTTGCCGTCGCTGGCGGGGTAAGCGCCGTCAGGCCGCATCCGGTTCTTCATCGGCATCGGGCAATTTCCTGTCCTCGGAGGACAGGAAAAGCCCGATGGTGCGCAGCGGTTCGAAATTTTCGCAGACCGCCTTGAAAACCACCAGGAAGGGCACCGCCACCAAAGCGCCCGGAATGCCCCAGAGCCATCCCCAGAACACCACGGTCAGGAACACGGCAACCGTGTTCATTGCCAGCCGCCGGCCCACCAGAAAAGGTGTCAGCACCTGACCTTCAAGACTGGTCAGCGCCATGTATCCCAAAGGGGCCAGCAGCGCATAGCCGATGCTGTCAAAGGTCACGATGGCAAAGGCCCCGACAAGCACGGAGCCGATGATGCCGCCCAGATAGGGCAGAAAGTTCAGCAGGAAGGCCGCGATTCCCCAGACATAGGCCTGCGGCATGCCAAGCGCGCTGAGATAGGCAAAAAGCGCCAGACCCAATCCGGCGTTGATCAGCGTGATCGTCAACAGATAGCGCGAGACGCGCCGCTCGATGTTGTAGACCGTGGTCAGGATGCGCTTCTTGCCCGCCATGGTGGGAAAGGCCTGCACCATCTTGAGATAGAACAGCTCGCCCGAGGACAGCAGAAACATCGCCAGGATCAGCGTCACGATCAGGGATGCGCCGATCTGGGTGACGGTATCGAATGCGGTGTCCAGCAGGCCCGGTTGCTGCACGATCACCTCGGGACTTGCGTCTTTCGATTTGGTGATTTTCTCGACCTCTTCGGTGGCGGTGCGCACCCCTTCGACCGCATCGGTCATCAAGCGCAGCTTTTGCTGGATCTCTGCGCCCATTCTGGGCAATTCATCACTCCAGACCGCAACGGTGCCCGCGGACCCGCCGACAACAATGATGATCAGCAGGGCGGTCAGCGATACCAGCACCGCGCCCGAAACCGCATGGGGAATCCCGGCGCGGTAAAGCCCCCTGACCAGCGGGCTGAGGGTCAGCGCCAGCAGGAAACCCAGCATGATCGGCAAGATCAGATCGCGGGCGAAATAGCAGGTACCAAAAAGCGCGACGAGCACCAGGAACTGCAGGGATCGTCGGATCGAGGTCAGATTGTCCAATGAGGTCTCCGGCAGCGGCAGATGCAAGGCAGTGCAGACTCAACACCCGCCGCTTGCAAAAGGTTCCGCGAATTCCGCCGGGGGATGATTCCGCAGTTTCGGCATTTCGCGGTTTCACTGGCGCGGCTTTACAGGCAGCTTGTGCGCAATTTCAGGGATTCGCGACCAAACGGGAAGGACATGCGCATCATGGCACGACACGGGGGACAATTGCTGGTGGACAGCCTGGTGGCGCTGGGCGCAACCAAGAGCTTTGGCGTGCCGGGGGAAAGCTATCTGGCGGTGCTGGACGGGATGCATGACTCCGGCGGCACATTCGATTTTGTCCTGTGCCGGAACGAGGGCGGTGCCGCCTTCATGGCTGCCGCATGGGGCAAGCTGACCGGCAGTCCCGGCATCTGCATGGTCACGCGCGGGCCGGGGGCGACCAATGCCTCCATCGGGGTGCATACCGCGCATCAGGATTCCGCGCCGATGATCCTTTTCGTCGGGCAGATCGGCACCGACCAGCGGGGGAGGGAAGCGTTTCAGGAGGTCGATTACCGCGCCGTTTTCGGCACCCTTGCGAAATGGGCGGTCGAGATTGATCACGTGGACCGCATTCCCGAGATCCTGGCGCGGGCCTGGACAATGGCCACCACGGGCCGTCCCGGCCCGGTGGTCGTGGCCCTGCCGGAGGACATGCTGACCAGCATGAGCGATGCAGAGCCCCTGACCGGTCCCGCCCGGATCGAAGAGCCGGCCCCCAGTGCCGCCACGATGCAGGATGCGCTGGCGATGCTGGGCGCCTCCGAGCGTCCGCTGATCCTGACGGGCGGTTGCAACTGGACCGACGCCGGGCGCGCCGCCCTGGAAGAATTCGCCGAAGCCGCCGATATTCCCGTGGTCGCGGCCTTCCGCTTTCAGGACCGGTTCAACAACCTGTCCCCGGTCTATTGTGGCGAGGCAGGGGTGGGGATGCCGCCCCATGTCAAGGATCTGATCCGCAATGCTGACACCATTCTGGCGATCAACATCCGATTTGGCGAGATGACGACTGATGCCTACAGGCTGCTTGATGTCCCGAATCCGAAACAGAAGATCATCCATGTCCACGGCTCCAGCGAGGAGATCGGCAAGATCTACATTCCGACCCTCGGCATCACCGCCGGCCCCAACGCCTTTGCCGCAGCGCTGACCCCGATCACCGGCGGCTGGGCCGACTGGCGTGCCAAGGGCCGCGCGGCATGGGAGGCAGGCTTTGACGCGCCTGCGCAGCCGTCGCCCGTCGACATGGCGATTGCCACCGCCCATCTGCGCGCGGTCCTGCCGGAAGATGCGATCCTGACCAATGGGGCGGGGAATTTCACCGTCTGGCCCAACAAGTTCTACAAGTTCGGCCCCAGGGCGCGGCTGCTGGCCCCGCAATCGGGGGCCATGGGATACGGCCTGCCTGCGGCCATCGCGGCCAAGGTGGCACATCCGGAGCGTACCGTGGTCTGCTTTGCGGGCGACGGGGATTTCCAGATGAACTGTCAGGAACTGGCCACCGCCGCGCAGGCGGGGGCACAGCCGATCGTGCTGATCGTGAACAATGGCATCTATGGCACCATCCGCGCCCATCAGGAGCACCACTATCCCGAACGGGTGTCCGGCACGACTATGGTGAACCCGGACTTCACCACGCTTGCCAGGGCCTACGGTTTCCATGCCGAAAGGGTTGAGACCACCGCCGATTTCGCAGCCGCCTTTGACCGGGCGCTGGCCTCTGAGACCGGCGCGGTGCTGGATCTGAACGTCTCTGCCGAGGCGCTGACGCCCCGCATGACCCTGTCACAGATGCGCGACGCGGGGCTGGCCGCAACAAAAGCCACAGGCTGAAGCGCCGCGCCTGCGGTTCCGGGGCCGCCTTCAGCTGCGGGGCGGCCCCGCCGGGGTCAGCGCGGCAAAGGGTTTGCCCGTGGCTGCCTCGTACTCGACCTCATCCCAGAAGCCGATCAGGATACCTTGCTCCGCCGCCATGCCCTGCTTTGAAAGCACCGCTTTGGTTGCGGTGATCCTGCTGTGGTGGCGCGTGGCCCAGGCCAGAAGCGCCTTTTCCATCCGCGCCCGGACGGCGACATGTTCTTCGGTCTGCGACCGCCCGATGTCCGTCACCTCGTCGGGGTCGGTCTCAAGGTCGAACATCACCGGGTCGAACCCTTCGCAGCGCACGTATTTCCAGCGCCCGTCAAAGATCATCACCGTGCGGGCGTCCTCTTGCGGCATGTTCAGCGCCTTGGCCATCTCCGACCAGCTGTAGTCATGTTCGCTGATCGTATAGCGACGCGCGAAACCTTCGGTGCCCTGCAGCAGCGGTGTCAGGTCGCGGCCTTCGATCACATGGGGCATCCCGGGGCAGCCAAGGGCCCGCATGAAGGTCGGCGCGAGGTCGATCATCTCCACCAGTTCATCGCTGACACTGCCGCGCGTCGCTTCGGCTTCGGGGCGCGGATCGGCGATGATCAGCGGCACCTTGACCGCCATCTCGTGATAGAAATCCTTGTCGCCCATCCAATGGTCGCCCATGTAATCGCCGTGGTCTGAGGTGAAGGCGACGATGGTGTTTTCACTCAGCCCGGCCGTGTCCATCCAGGTGAACAGACGGCCAAGGTTGTCGTCGAGCTGCTTGATCAGCCCCATATAGGCGGGGATCACATGTTCGCGGACATGGTCGCGGGAAAAGCTCTGGCAGACCCGCGCCTGCAGATAGGCGGCCATCAGCGGATGATCGGTATCGCGTTCGGATGCGTGGCGGATCGGATCGACGACATGGGTGGCATCATACATGTCGTGATAGGGGGCAGGCACCATATAGGGCCAATGCGGCTTGATATAGCTCAGGTGGCACAGCCAGGGTTCATCGCGCGTCATCGCGTCCTGCATGAAGGCGATGGCGCGGTCGGTCATATATGCGGTTTCGGAGTGTTCCTCGGGGACGTTCGCAGGCAGCCGGGAATTCTTCAGCAGCCAGCCGGACAGCCGCGCGCCGTCCGCGTCCAGCCCTGAATTGGCAAAGTCGCCCCAGGGGTTGGCGCTGTCAAAGCCGTGGCGCACCAGATAATCGTCATAGGCTGACCACTGCTGGCGCGGGCTGTCGGGGTGCAACCCGTCATCGCGCTCAAAGGGATCGAAACCGCATTGCGACTGGCGCACGCCGATTTCGCTGGCAGGATCAATGCCCAGCCAGGCCATGCCATCGCGGTCGGCGATCATATGGGTCTTGCCCACCAGCGCCGCATGCGCCCCCGCGGCCCGCAGGTGATCCCCCAGCGTGGGTTCCCCGACCCGCAGCGGCATCCCGTTCCAAGTGGAACCATGGCTGCGCACATAGCGCCCGGTATAGGCGCTCATCCTGCTGGGGCCGCACACCGGCGATTGCACCCGTGCCGAGGTGAAACGCACCCCGCGCGCCGCCAGCGCGTCGATGTTCGGCGTATGCAGATGGGGGTGGCCATAGCAGCTCAGATAGTCAAAGCGCAGCTGGTCGGCCATGATCCACAGGACATTCGGGCGTTTCGACATGTGAGGGCTACTTTGGGTTGCTTCGGGTTCATGACAATGCGTCAACCCGTTGATGAAGCAGCACCTCCTGCCGGTCAAGACAGGCGCGCCCTGGGTCAGCCCGTTTGCGGCGGGGCTGTCCTATCTGATGGCGTAAAGGCGGACATGGACCTGTTGCAGATGCCGCGCGCCCACGCCCATGAACAGCGTCCGGTTCACCCAGTCATAACGTGCATCGCCGGTTTCCAGCCGCGCATGGGTGCGCATGTAATAGCTGTCGGCGGGTACCTCTTCGCCCCGCATGATCGCTGCCAGCACTTCCGGCGGGCCATGGCGCAATCCGTAGTTCACGATCTCGATGGTGGCGCCGTCGTGGGTTTCCATCGCGTAACGGGTGTCGAGTTCGGCCAGACCGTCCGCAAAGACGGTCTGCCAATCCGCGCCGAGGTTCAGCAGCTTGCCACGCAGCAACGGGCCGCTGACCGTGCCGCCGACAATGGGGATGATCCGTCGCTGCCCCGCCCGGCCCGGTCCCATCTCGCGGATCGGGTCCAGCGCCACACTCAGGTCGCAGGCGTGCTCCAGTCTGGGTTCGGGCAGGTTCATCGGCTAGATCCTTATCTCATTAAACTGTTTACCTGCTAAACAATATCCTGTAAACTTCCCCCAGGCAAACAGGGGAGGTGCGCAGTATGGCTGCAGGGGCAAAGGTCCGGGAGATGGACCAGGATGATGATGACGTCATATCCGACCTTGAACAGTTTGTCGGCTACAACCTCAAGCGCGCCTATGTGATCGTCCAGGCTGATTTCCGTAATGCCCTGGGGCAGGACGCACTGGCCCCGCGGGTGTTCTCGGCGCTGTCGCTGGCGGTTCAGTTTCCCCACATCTCGCAGAGCAAACTGGCCCGCAAGCTGGGGATTGAACGGTCCGGCCTCGTGGCCATCGTCGATGAGCTGGAAGGGCTGGGATATCTCTCGCGCGCAACCGTGCCGGGGGACCGCCGGGTTCAGGCGCTGGTGCCGACAGAGAAGGGGTGCCGCGCCTATGCGGAGGCGGTTGCCACCGTGCGGGCCCATGAAAAGGCGTTGCTGGCCGATCTCACAGCGGCAGAGCAGCAGACCCTGATCCGCCTGCTGCGCAAGATCAGATCGAAAGGAGAAACGGAATGACCTTGCAGGACTGGAGCGGCCATGCCGCGATCGTCACCGGTGGCGCTTCGGGTTTGGGTGCGGCGACCGCCGCCCGCCTCGCTGAGGCCGGGCTGAAGGTGATGCTGTTCGATCTGAATGCAGATCAGGGAGAGGCCCATGCCGCCCACATCGGCGGTGCATTCAGCCGCGTGGATGTTTCTGACCCCGCTTCCGTGGCAGAGGGGATCGCGGCGGCAGAGGCGGCCTTTGGCGTGCCGCGCGTCCTGGTGAATTGCGCGGGCATCGGCGGCGCCGCCAAGACCGTCTCGCGCGGGGCGGCACATGATCCCGGTTTGTTTCAGAAAACCATCATGGTGAACCTGATGGGCAGCTTCAACTGCGCCTCGCAGGCGGCGGCGCGCATGGTCGCCGCAGACCCGGTGGATGACGACGGTGCGCGCGGCGTGATCGTCAACACCGCTTCCGTCGCGGCTTTTGACGGGCAAATCGGCCAGGTGGCCTATTCCGCGTCGAAAGGCGGCATCGTGGGCATGACCCTGCCGATGGCCCGCGATCTGGCCGACAAGGGCATTCGCGTCTGTACCGTGGCACCGGGGCTGTTCCTGACACCGCTTCTGGATGAACTGCCCCAGGAGGTGCAGACCGCGCTCGGCGCGCAGGTGCCGTTCCCCTCGCGCCTGGGCGATCCGGAGGAATACGCCGAGATGGTCAACCACATCACCGTGAACAAGATGCTGAACGGCGAGGTGATCCGCCTTGATGGCGGCATCCGCATGGCCCCCCGGTAAAGACAGGAACCTGAGATGAAAACCGAGACCGGATTGAAAGCGTCGGACTTCTGGCGGCCGGCGTTCGACTATGAGACTCGGCCCGACGGCACGATCCTGATGCGCCAGCGCGGCGCGCTGGGTGACTTCGAGGCGACGCTGGCGGATTACTTTGACAAATGGGCAGATGCCACGCCGGACAGCACATGGATTGCCCGCCGCCACCAGGGCGGCGACTGGCGGCGCATCTCATACGGCACGGCGCGCAAGCAGATCCGCGCCATCGGGGCATCCTTGCTGGCGATGGGGCTGGGGCCGGACAGGCCGCTGCTGATCCTGTCGGAAAACAGTCTGGAGCATGCTTTGCTGGGCATGGCCTGCGCCTATGTCGGCATTCCCTACGCCCCGGTTTCCCCCGCCTATGCGCTGGTGTCCAAAGACCATGCGAAACTGCGCGACATCGCCGCGACATTGAATCCAGGCGCGCTTTATGCCGATGACGGCGACGCCTTTGCGCCCGCGTTCAGCGCCATCGCCGAGGAAGGCCGGCAGGTCATTGCCCTGCGCAACGCCGGGCAGGGGGCGGTCAGCTTTGAGGAGCTGCTGGCCGGTGTTCCTTCCGGGGCAGAGGCCGCGCGGGCCGCGCTGAGTGATGAGACGGTGGTGAAATACCTGTTCACCTCGGGTTCCACCGGCTCGCCCAAGGCGGTGATCAACACCAACCGCATGATCTGCGCCAGCCAGGCGATGATCCGCGACTGCTACCGTTTCGTGACGCGCAAGCCGCCGGTGGTGCTGGACTGGGCGCCGTGGAACCACACTGCGGCAGGCAACAAGGTGTTCTACATGGTGACCACCAATGGCGGCACCTATTACATCGACGATGGCCGCCCGGTGCCGGGCAAGTTCGACGAGACCCTGCGCAACCTGCGCGATGTTGCCTGCAGCTGGTATTTCAATGTCCCCGTGGGCTACGACATGCTGGTTGCCGAACTGGAAAAAGACGCGGCCCTGGCCGAGAACTTCTTTCGCGACCTGGGCATGATGTTCTACGCAGGTGCCGGGATGGCGCAGCTGACCTGGGACCGCCTGCGCGCCGCCGGGCGCAAGGCGACGGGGCGCGAGGTGCTGCTGGCCACCGGGCTGGGCGCCACCGAAACCGCCCCCTTTGCGCTGGCCTGTACCGATGTGCAGGAGAAATCCGGCAACATCGGCGTGCCGGCACTTGGGCTGACCCTGAAACTGGTGCCCAACGGCGGCAAGCTGGAGGCGCGGCTCAAGGGGCCGACAATCACGCCGGGCTATTATGGTGATCCCGCCAAGACGGCAGAAGCCTTTGACGAGGAAGGCTTCTATTGCTTTGGCGATGCGCTGCGGCCTGCCGACCCGGATGATTACGCCAAAGGGTTCTTCTTTGACGGGCGCATTGCCGAGAATTTCAAATTGACCACCGGCACCTGGGTCGCGGTGGGCGCGGTGCGTGCAACTCTGGTCGATGCAATGGGCGGTTTGGTCCGGGATGTGGTGATCGTGGGCGAAAACCGCAGCGAACTGGGCGCCCTGCTGCTTTTGTCGGACAAGGGGGCCGCAATGGCCGAGGCCGCATTGCGCACAGCCCTGGGCGAGAAACTGGCCCAGGCTGCCAAATCCGCCACCGGCTCTGCCGCGCGGGTGCGCCGGGCGGTTGTCCTGCAGGATGCCCCCAGCTTTGATCGGGGTGAGGTGACCGAAAAGGGGTCTTTGAACCAGCGCGCGATGCGCTCGAACAATGAAGAGCTGATTGAACGCCTCTATGCCGATGATCCGGACCCGGATGTGATCACGGTCTGACGTTCAGGCCTCGGCAGCGCTCGCCCCGCGCCGCGCCAGACCCCGGCGCAGGGCAAGTGCGGCCTCAACCACGGCCAGCAGGGTGATCAGGATCAGCAGGGGCGTCGTGCCTACCTCAACGATCATCCAGCCTGCGACCAGCGGAAAACCGAAGATGCCGATGAAATAGGTCAGCGCGAACAATTGCAGGGTCTGCGCGCCCAGATCGTCATCTGCGTCGTCGGCGGCCATCGCCACCAGCACGGGATAGGACACGCCGTAACCCAGCCCGAAGAGCACCGCGACCAGCACGTAAAGCGGCAGGCTGTCGCCGCTGACCACGAAAAGGGCAAGCCCCGCGCACATCAGGCATTGCAGCAGCGCGATGGTCATATAGGGGTTCGCGCCCCCGGTGAACCGCGCCATGACCAGCCGGAAGGTCACCGTGGTCAGCGTGTAACTCATGAAGAAATAAGCGTAATCCAGCCCCCGCGCATCGGCAAAGACGGTCTGAAAGTTGTTCAGCCCGGCAAAGATGCTGGCCCCGAGAAAAACCATGAAGACCGGCAGCCGGGCGGGTGATCTGAGCACGCCGGCGACCGCCGCCAGCGTGATCCGCGAAGGTGCCTCGGGCCGGGCGTTGACCGCCTGCGCCTTGATCGGGCGGTCCAGGGCAAGGAACAACGCAGCGCTGACAAGGCATAGCGCGCCGTTCAGCACAAAGGCGTCGCGGATGGCAAAGCCCGCATCCTCCATCGCAGAGGCGATCACCGGGGCAAAGCCGAACCCGGCCATCACAAAGACCGAGAGCAGGGTGAAGTAGCGCACCCGCTCATCCGCGCGCACCAGCCGGGACATGACGATGGGCCCCAGCGAATAGGTCAGCCCCCAACCGAACCCCAGAAGCAGGCTTGCCGCCGCCAGTCCCGGGCCAACGCCCGGCACGGTGCCATAAAGGAACAGGGAGGCGGAGATGGCGATACAGGCCATGCCCAGCGTGCGCAGGCGGCCCAGAAGGTCCGAGAGGTGCCCGGAGAAATAGACCGTGATCACGGTCGCGGCCGTCGTCAGCAGCAGCATCGTGCCCACGACCTTTTCGTTGGCGCCGAAGCTGTCGAAAAGCCGGGGCAGCATGAAGGTCAGCCCGTAGGCACCGGCCTGAAACAGGATCGCGGCATAGTAGAGCGGAAAGATCAGTTTACGGGACATGGCCGGACCTGCGTGAAGTCGTGTTGCCCCCCGTGGTAGCAGCCGCCGCAGGCGCGGGCCATAGCCGCGCATGCCTGCGTTATTTGAAACTGTCGATGAACCAGACCAGCCAGAGCGTGATTGCCGGGAACGAGGCAAGGATGACAACACGTATGATATCGGTCAGCACAAAGGGCAGGGCACCCTTGTAGGTCTCTGAAATCGGGGTGTCTTTTGCCATCGAGTTGATGATGAACAGGTTCATCCCCACGGGCGGCGTGATCAGCCCCACCTCGACCACGATCAGCACCAGGATGCCGAACCAGAGGCCAAAGTCCGCGGTCGACATGCCAAAGTCCAGCACCATCATGATCGGAAAGATGATCGGGACCGTCAGCAGCACCATTGACAGCGAATCCATCACGCAGCCGAAGACGAGGTACATCAGCAGCACGAGGGTCAGCACGAACCAGGGCGAAAACCCCTGTTCCCCGACCCAGACAGAGGCCGATTGCGGCAGCTGTGTCAGCGACAGGAAGTTGTTGTAAATGCCGGCCCCCAGGATGATCAGAAAGATCATCGCGGTCGATCCGGCGGTGGACAGCACCGCTTCGCGCAGGCGGTCCCATGACATCTCGCCCGATACCAGTGCCACCAGCCCGGTCCCCGCGGCCCCGACAGCGGCGGCTTCGGTGGGGGTGAAAATGCCCGCATAGATCCCGCCGACCACGGTGACGAAGATGGTGATCACCGGCCAGACCTTGCCCAGGGCGATCATGCGTTCGCACCATGGCACCCGGTCGCGCACGGCGGCGGAATTCGGTGACAGGCGCACCCAGATCGAAATGGCGATCATATAGCCGATGGCGGCCAGGATGCCGGGGATCAGGGCGGCCACGAACAGCTTTTCGATGTTCTGTTCGGCCAGGATCGCATAGATCACCAGGATCACCGAAGGCGGGATCAGGATGCCCAGCGTCCCGCCCGCCGCCAGCGCACCGGTGGACAGTGAATCGGGATAGCCATAGCGGCGCAGCTCGGGCAGGGCGACCTGACCCATGGTGGCGGCGGTCGCCAGCGAAGAGCCGCAGATCGCGCCGAACCCGGCGCAGGCCCCCACGGCAGACATCGCCACACCGCCGCGACGGTGGCCCAGAAAACTCTCTGCGGCCTTGAAAAGAGAGGCCGACATGCCCGACAGCGTCGCAAACTGGCCCATCAGCAGGAACAGCGGAATGATCGAGAAGGAATAGTTGGAAAACGTGCCATAGGTCAGCGTCTTCAACTGGTTCAGGGTCATCATCGGCGTGCCGACGACCAGGTAGGTTCCGCCGACCCCGACCGCGATCATCGCCAGCGCAATGGGCGCGCGCAGAAAGACCAGGATCAGCAGGACCGGAAACGACCAGAGCGCGAGTTCAAAGTTCGACATTTCTATTCCTGTTGTTCCATACCGGCCAGCCTGCGGGCCGAGCGCCAGACGCAAAAGAGGGCAACGATCACGAAGCCGATGGCCCCGACCAGCGAGGCCGCAAAACCCTGCCAGACCGGGATCTGTGCGATCAGGGTGGTTTCGCCGTAAGACAATTTGTCCATCATGCCGAGGTAGAGCCGCCAGGTGCCGATCGCGGCGACAAGGGCCATGCCGATGTTGAACAGCAGGTCCAGCGCCCGGTCGAAGCTGCGCGGCATGAAGCTCTGGAACAGGTCCACCCGTGCATGTGTTTCACGCATCTGGGCCCAGGGCAGAAAGGCAAAGATCGCCGTCGCCATGCCGATTTCCGTGATGTCGTAAATGCCCCGGATCGGGCCGATGCCGATGTCCAGCGGCACAAAGGCACGCCCGATGATCGACATGCAGGTGATCAATGTGATCAGGATCAGGATGCCACCACCCGCAAACGCCAGGCCCCGCGCGATGAAATCAGCCAATCTGTAACTTGCCGCGTACATCCGTCACTTCCCCGTTTGAGGCAGAGGGCCCGCAGGCCCTCTGTGATGTCAGATCAAGACTTCAGGTTGCATTTTCGGCGATCAGGGCCTTGGCCCGGTCGATCAGCCCCTGGCCGTCCAGGCCCTTGCCGTCCATCTCGGCAACCCAGCGGTCGATCACCGGCTGCGCGGCCTCTTTCCAGCGGGCGACTTCTGTCTCATCCAGCTGGATGATGTTGTTGCCGTTCTTGACCGCCAGTTCACGTCCCGGCGCGTCATTGTCCCACATCACCTGCGAGGCGAATTCGGACAGTTTTGCACCCGATTCAGCGTCCAGGATGGCCTTGAGGTCATCCGGCAAGGCGTCATATTTCGCCTTGTTCATCACCAGCACGATGGTCGCGGTATAAAGCGATTCCGCCCCGGTGAATTCGGTGTGGTTCGACACCAGTTCGGACAGGCGCACCGCCGGGGTGACCTCCCAGGGGATCACGGTGGAGTTGATGACACCTTTCGAAAGCGCCTCGGGGATTGCGGGCAGGGGCATGCCGACAGGGGTGGCCCCCAGTTCGGACAGCATGTCGTTGATCACGCGGGTGGGGCCGCGCACGGTCTTGCCCTTCATGTCCTCCAGCTTTTCGATGGGATCGGTGGAATGGATCACGCCGGGGCCGTGAACCCAGGCCCCCAGCACCTTGAAATCGGCATATTCGTTGGACTGGAAATCCTCTTCGACCATCTGCCAGAAAGCCAGCGATGTGGCGACCGGGCTGGTCATCATGAAGGGCAGCTCAAAGACTTCGGTGCGCGGGAAGCGGCCCGGCGTATAGCCGACCACCGTCATCGACAGATCGACGACACCGTCGCGGGCCTGATCCATCAGCTCGGGCGGACGCCCGCCAAGGGACATCGCATCGAAATGCTGCACGTTCAGTCGGCCATCGGAGGCCTCTGCCAGACGCTCGCCCCAGGGCTTGAGGATCTTTGCGGGCACCGTTGCCACGGGGGGCAGGAACTGGTGCAGGCGCAGGGTGACTTCCTGGGCCAATGCAGCGCCGGGCATGGCGGCCAACATGGCCGTGCCGACAGCGGTCGTTTTCAGAAACTCTCTTCTTTTCATGGTCTTCCTCCCTGTTGTTGTCTGTTCCGCCGCGCCGGGCCTCCTCGCCCGGCATGGGTTATCTGAACTTCGGCTCGCGCTTCTCAAGAAAGGCGCGCAGGCCCTCTTTCGCTCCGTCCGAGGTTTGCGACATGGCCGCCGCAAGGCTTTCGGTAAACAGGCCGTCGTGGCGCGACATGTCGCTGATCCGAGAGATCGCCTGTATCATGAGGTAATTCGAAAACGGCGCGTTGTCTGCTATTTTCCGTGCAAGCTTGCGCGCCAGGGGCAGGGCTTCACCCGCGCCGACGCTGTAATGCGCAAGCCCCATCGCCAGGCCTTCCTCGGCGCCATAGTTGCGGCCCGTCAGCATCATTTCACGCATCCGGTCCGCGCCGATGATGCGGCTCACGCGGACCGTGGCCCCGCCACCGACAAAGATACCGCGCCGCCCCTCGGGCAGCTGGAACCGCACATCAGGCTCCGCGATGCGCACATGTGTCGAGGTGGCAATCTCAAGCCCGCCGCCGATCACCGCGCCAGTCATGGCGGAAATGACGGGCAGGGGTCCGAATTCGATCAGATCGGCCACGCGATGCCAGTTGCGCGAATGGTAGACCCCCGCGACCGGGGCGCGCTGTTCATGTTCGGCCAGGTCCAGGCCGGAACAATAATGCCCGCCCGCGCCGGTCAGGATGACGGCATTCACACCTTCGGGCGGTTTGGAGAAGAATGCATCAAGGTCGCCGACCAGCGCCTCGTTCATTGCGTTCCGCTTTTCCGGGCGGTCGAAAATGATCGTGGCAATGTCGCCGTCAATTTCCACACGTGTGGCTTTGCCGGTGCTCTGGCCATTCTCCATCGGATTCTCCCCCTCCTGGTCGGTCTGGATTTATGTTGTACAGCTTAACAGTTTTCTTGTATAGCGGTTTTTGACGTCAACGTTTTCGGGGAGGCAAACAGGATGGTCGATTTCAGCAAGGTGAAGGCGATTGATTTTCACACCCATGCAGAGGAACCCTGCTGCGACCACCGTGATGACGGGTATAATGAATTTCAAGCGGGCATGGCGGCCTACTTCAAGAATCCCGCCGGGGCCGAAGGCATGTTGCCCACGGTGCAGGACACCGCCAGCTATTACCGCGAACGCAACATCGCGGCGGTGATCTTTCCGGTGGATGCGGAGCGCGAGACAGGGTTTCGCCGCTATTCCAACGAGGAAGTCGCGCAGATCTGCGCCGAGAATGACGACATCCTGATCCCCTTTGCCTCTGTCGATCCGCACAAGGGCAAGGCCGGTGCGCGCGAGGTGCGCCGCCTGGTGCGTGAATTCGGCGTGCGCGGGTTCAAGTTTCACCCCACCATGCAGGGCTTTTTCCCCAATGACCGGGAGGCCTGCTACACCGTGCTGGAAGCCTGCGCCGAAGAAGGGGTGATCACCCTGTTCCATACCGGGCAGACCGGTGTCGGCTCCGGCATGCGGGGCGGCATGGGGATGCGGTTGAAATACTCCAACCCGATGCACCTTGATGACGTGGCGGTGGATTTCCCCGACATGAAGATCATCCTGGCGCATCCGTCGTTCCCCTGGACCGAGGAAGGTCTGGCCGTGGCCCAGCACAAGCCCAACGTCTATTACGACATGTCCGGCTGGTCGCCCAAATATTTCCCCGAGACCTTCATCCGCTATGCCAATTCGATCCTGAAAAAGAAGATGCTCTTCGGCTCGGACTGGCCCGCAATCACGCCCGACCGCTGGCTGGCGGATTTCGAGGCGGCACCCTTCAAGGACGAGGTGCGCCCGCTGATCCTGAAGGAAAACGCGCTGCGCCTGCTGGGAGAAACTGTCTGAGGCCGAAGTGAGAAAATAACACACACAATTCTGGGAGGAGACCTGTGATGTTGAAGACAATCGGAACAACTGCATTGATGTGCAGCACGGCCACGCTGGCCATGGCACAGATGCAATGCGAAGGATTGACGCCCGAGGCGCTGGGCCTGAGCGGTGTCAGCTTTACCGAAGTGGCGGCAGTGCCTGCGGGCGATGACAACCCCGCCGCCCAATGCCGCATCCGCGCCACGACCGCCGAACGCAAGGGCACCGACGGGCGCGACTATGCGCTGCGGTTCGAGCTGGCCCTGCCGGATGTCTGGAACGGCGATTATGTCCACCAGTTCAACGGCGGCAACGACGGCGAGGTCAAACCCGCCACCGGCGGCATGGGCGCGGGCACGGGTGAAGCGACACCTCTGGCGCGCGGTTTTGCCGTCGTCTCCTCCGACGCAGGCCATGATGGCAAGGCTGTGGCGGACGCGGGCCTTGCCGGTGGCGCGCGCTTTGGCTTCGATTTCGAGGCGCGGCAGATGTACGGCTACAAGGCCGTGGCGCTGCTGGACCCGCTGGCCCGCCAGATCGTCGAGGCCTATTACGACAATGAAATCGGCCACAGCTATGGCATTGGCTGCTCCAACGGCGGGCGGCACGCCATGGTCGCCGCATCACGGATGCCGCAGAGCTTTGATGGCCTGCTGATCGGCGCGCCCGGCTTCAACCTGCCCAAGGCGGCGCTGCAACATGCGGTTGACGTGCAGGCGCTGACAGCGGTTACCGGCGATCTGGCCACGGCCTTCAGCCCCGCCGATCTGCAAACGGTTGCCGATGGCATTCTGCAAGCCTGCGATACGCTGGACGGGCTTGAGGACGGGCTGGTGATGGACACTGCCGCCTGTCAGGCCAGCTTTGACAGTGCCGCGCTGCAATGCGCGGAGGGGCAGAATTCCGCCTGCCTGTCGCCCGAACAGGTCACGGCGCTGAACACCATCCACGCAGGCACCCCTGATGGCGGCACCCCGTTCTACAGCGATTTCCCCTGGGATCCCGGCATCGCCGGTGGCGGCTGGCGGTTCTGGAAACTGGAAAGCCCGATCCCGCCTTGGGGCAAGAAACCGATCATCGCGGTTATGGGTGCCGCGTCACTCGCGCAGATTTTCACCACGCCCCCGACGGAAGTGGCAGGCGACCCCGCCGCGCTGGAACAATTCCTGAAGGATTTTGACCTCACCGCCCGCGCGGACGAGATCTTTGCCACCAGCGATGCCTTTCCTGAATCGGCGATGGAGGTGATGACCCCACCGGGATCGGACAACCCCGAACTGGCGGCTTTCCGCGATGCAGGGGGCAAGATGATGGTGTTCCACGGGGTGTCTGATCCGGTGTTTTCCGTGAATGATACGGCAGATTGGTACGCCAAGCTGGATGCGAACAACGGTGGCAAGGCGGCAGAATTCGCCAGGTTCTACCCGGTGCCCGGCATGACCCATTGTTCGGGCGGCCCCGCGGTGGAAGGGTTTGACATGTTCTCGGACCTGATCGCATGGGTCGAGAACGGCACCGCGCCGCAGGCCGTGACCGCAACGGCACGGGCGTCGAACCGCGATCTGCCCGAGGCGATGGCCGGCATTTCGCGCCCGCTCTGTCCGGCCCCTCAGGTCGCCCGCTACACCGGGGGCGATGCGGGTATGGCGGAAAGCTTCACTTGCGAATAACATGATTTTCACGGCGCGGGGGCCCCGGCCACCGCGCCATTTCAGCCTGAGAAAGGTTCATGATGCCCACGCTTGCCCCATTGGACGAAAACATCACGCTGGCAGAGCTTGATCGCGACCCTTACCCGATCTACCGGCGCCTGCGCGCCGAGGCACCGGTGCTGCGGGTCAAATCCGCCGGACGCACCCTGCTGACCAAGGCGGAAGACACCAAATACGTCAAGGACAACCCGGAGATCTTCAGCTCGGACGATCCAAACACGCCGATGAAGCGGGCCTTCTGGGCCCATACGCTGATGCGCAAGGATGGCGAGGATCACAAGCGCGAGCGGATGGCGATGGCCCCGGCCTTTGCCCCCAAGGTGATCAAGAACGACTGGATGCCGCAATATGTGAAGATCGCCGAGGAATATGTGTCGCGCCTGCCGCGCGGCGAGATTGTCGATATCTTCGCGGTCCTGTCTGGGGCCTATGCGGCGCGGGGGCTGGCGATCCTGCTGGGGATGCCCGAAGCCTCGGACGAGGACATGATGGAATGGTCGCAGGCGCTGATCGAGGGGGCGGGCAATTTCGGCTGGGCCGATGCGCCCTTTGAACGGGCCGACCGTGCCAATACACAGATCCATGCGCTGCTGGACAGCATCCAGGACCGGCACCGCGCCGAGCCGGACAATTCGGCGTTTTCCGTGATGCTGAACGCCGATGATCCGATCGAGGAAAAGCAGATCTATGCCAATATCAAGATCGCCATCGGCGGCGGCATCAACGAGCCGCGCGATGCGCTCAATACCATCCTCTATGGCCTCTTGACCCACCCGGACCAGCTGGCCGAAGTCCGCAGGAACGATCACTGGGAACAGGCCTTCGAAGAAGGCGTGCGCTGGGTCGCGCCGATCCAGGCTTCATCTCGGCTGGTCACGCAGGATACCGAATTGCGCGGCTACATGATCCCCAAGGGGGATACGGTGATGACCATCCAGGCCAGCGCCAACCGGGATGAGGATATCTATCAAGATGGCGAAACCTATAACGTCTACCGCGACAAGGCCCCGCATCAGGCCTTTGGCAACGGGCCGCATTTCTGCCAGGGCACCCATGTGGCACGCCGGGCGGTCGGGCAGATCATGCTGCCGATGCTGTTTGACCGTTTCCCGAAGATGAGCATCCCCGACACGGATGCTGTCATCTGGAAGGGCTTCGGCTTTCGCGGCCCGATACAGATACCGATCCTGCTGCAGTAACGGCAAAGCCTTCTGTATCCCCTTTTGCTGCCCCGGCGTGCTGAACCGGCAGGCCGCGGCATCTGGCATGGCTTATTCGCAAAGAAAGGTTGATACTTTCCGCGCGGAAAGTCATGATTGCGGGTGTAAAAATACTGCGAGGGCCACATGTCATCGAAGACAATCAGGAACATGGAAGAATTTGCCGCCGTCAGCGGTATTTCCCGGCCTACCGTTTCAAAATACTTTCACGATCCCGAAAGCGTCCGGGCCTCGACCCGCGCGAAGATAGAGGCGGCGATCGAGAAATACGATTACCGCCCGAACCTTTACGCGATGAACCAGAACCGCAAGCTGACCAAGAATGTCGGCATCGTGGTGCCGCTGCTGACGGACCCCTATTTTGCGGAAATCGCCCGCAAGCTGGAACGGCATTGCATCGAGGCGGGCTATCACCCCACGCTGTTCAGCTCCCACGGCGATCCCGCGCATGAGACGGATGTGCTGAACTCGCTGCGCGCGATCCGGCCCGCCGGAGTACTGCTGGCCCCTCTGGGCCGCGCTTCCGATCATGCGGCGCTGGAACGCTTCTGCGCGGATGTGCCGACCCTGCTGTTTGACAGCAACGTGGGCGAGCTGGGCCTTGCCTTTGTCGGTTCGGACAATATCCAGTTCACGGCCCATATCACCGATTACCTCTGCCGCACGGGCGAACCGCCGTGCTTTTTCGAGATGAAGCGCCCGACCAACCCGAACGCTCACCGCCGCCGCCAGAGCTATCTCGACGCGATGCAGGCATTCGGCCTTGAGCCGCATGTCATCTCTGTCGAAGGCGATGGCTGGGATTTCGAGGAGATCGGGCGTCTGGGGGGGCATACCGCCTTTTCCGAAGGGCTTTTTCCGACCAATACGATCCTGTGCAGCAATGACCGGCTGGCCATTGGGCTGCTGACGGCCTGCTATGAAAAGGGCGTTGCCGTGGGGCGTGGGCCGGATTGCACCGTGCGCGTCGCGGGGCAGGATGGCCATCCACATTCGCGCTATACATGTCCGCCGCTCACCACCATTTCCCATGCCTATGACGCTGTTTCCAAAGCAGCTTCCGATGCCTTGTTCGCAGCGATCAACGGCCAGGTGACCCCCTGGAGCAGCACACGGCTGGAGGGCAGGCTGATCCTGAGAGACTCCGCGTGATGCGCAAATAGTTTACGCGCGATAAATTTTAGTTGACGCCGCGTACATATCTACCTTAGGCTCCGAACAGAACGTCCAACCAGGGAGGATAACGGATGTCTTTGAAGAGCACGCTTGGTGCTGCAACCGCGCTTGGGCTGATCGCAGCCAGCAGCGCATATGCAGACAGCCACAGCCCATCCATCACCATCGCAACCGTCAACAACGGCGACATGATCCGGATGCAGGGCTATACCGATACATTTACCGAAGCGACCGGCATCGCCGTGGAATGGGTCACGCTGGAGGAAAACGTCCTGCGTCAGCGCGTGACCACGGATATCACCACCAAGGGTGGCCAGTTCGACATCATGACCATCGGCATGTACGAAACCCCGATCTGGGGCGCGCAGGGCTGGCTGGTGCCGCTGGACGATCTTTCCGCCGAATATGATGTCGGTGACATCCTGCCCGCGATGGCAGGCGGTCTGTCCCATGACGGCACGCTTTTTGCGGCACCTTTCTACGGCGAAAGCTCCATGATCATGTACCGCACGGACCTGATGGAAAAGGCCGGGCTGGAAATGCCCGAAGCCCCGACCTGGGACTTCATCGCCGAAGCCGCCGCCGCGATGACCGATCGCGACAATGAAATCAACGGCATCTGCCTGCGCGGCAAGGCCGGCTGGGGCGAAGGTGGCGCCTTGATCACCGCGATGGCCAACTCCTTTGGCGCGCGCTGGTTCGACGAGGACTGGAACGCCCAGTTCGACACCGAGGCCTGGGCCAACACCGTGAACTTCTACAAGAACATGATGGATGCCTCCGGCCCCGCCGGCTATGCGACCAATGGTTTCAACGAAAACCTCTCGCTGTTCCAGCAGGGCAAATGCGGCATGTGGATCGACGCGACGGTTGCGGCCTCATTCGTCACCAACGCCAATGATTCCACCGTTGCCGACAGCGTCGGTTTTGCGCTGGCACCGGATAACGGCCTGGGCAAGCGGGCCAACTGGCTCTGGGCCTGGGCCCTGGCGATCCCTGCGGGCACCCAGCAGGAAGCCGAAGCCAAGCAATTCATCGAATGGGCAACCTCCAAGAGCTACATCGAACTGGTGGCCGGAAACGAAGGCTGGGCCAATGTGCCCCCGGGCGCGCGCAAGTCGCTTTACGAGAACCCCGAGTACCAGAAGGTGCCCTTCGCGCAGATGACGCTGGACAGCATCCTGTCGGCTGACCCGGAAAACCCGACCGTCGATCCGGTGCCCTACGTCGGTGTCCAGTTCGCCGCGATCCCCGAGTTTGCCGGTATCGCGACCGAAGTGAGCCAGGAGTTCTCTGCCGCCTATGCCGGTCAGCAATCGGTCGAGGATGCCCTGGCCAAGGCACAGGACATCACCAACGAAGCGATGGAAGCTGCCGGTTACCGGTAAGCCACCGACCTGATCCCATGGGGCGGCGCGCCGCCCGCCCCATGGTCTTTGATCACTGCCGATATTTCACCAACGTCCTGTCACCGGACGCCTGAGCCGGCGTTCCGTCAAATAAGGAGACGTATCCCATGGCGACCAAGGCTTCCCGATCCGCCGCCAGACTGATGATGGCCCCCGCCGTGATCCTGCTTTTGGGCTGGATGCTGGTGCCTCTCACGATGACGCTGTGGTTCTCATTCCGAACCTATTTGCCGCTGCGTGGCGGCGACCAGGGCTGGACCGGTTTCGACAACTACGTCCGCTTTGTCACCTCCAGTTCCTTCTGGCCCGCCGTTTCGACCACGCTGATCATCGTCACCGGCGTTCTTGCCATTACCATCGCTCTTGGCGTCCTGCTGGCGATCCTGCTGGATCAGCCGATGTGGGGGCAGGGGGTTGTGCGCATCCTGGTGATTGCACCCTTCTTTGTCATGCCCACCGTCTCCGCGCTGGTCTGGAAGAACATCTTCATGGATCCCACCAACGGGCTTTTCGCCCATCTGTGGCGGTTCTTCGGGGCGGACCCGGTCAGCTGGCTGTCGAATGCCGCGACCCCTTCCATCATCCTGATCGTCAGCTGGCAATGGCTGCCCTTCGCGACCCTGATCCTGCTGACCGCGATCCAGTCGCTGGACAGCGAACAGCTTGAGGCCGCCGAAATGGACGGCGCGTCACCCCTGGCACGGTTTTTCTACATCACCCTGCCGCATCTTTCCCGCGCCATCACCATCGTGCTGCTGATCCAGACGATCTTTCTGCTGGCCATCTTTGCCGAGATTTTCGTCACCACCGGCGGCGCCTTCGGCACCCGGACGCTGTCCTACCTGATCTTCCAGCGCGTGCTGGAAAGCCAGAACATCGGTCTGGGCTCTGCGGGCGGTGTCTATGCCATCATCCTTGCCAATATCGTTGCCATCTTCCTGATGCGCATCGTCGGCAAGAACCTTGATACCTGAGGGAGGAAGAGACGAATGGCACGTTCCGTCACAACGCAACGCAAGACGATCAACACCACCATCGCGTGGATCATCGGCCTGCTGATCTTCTTTCCGATCCTCTGGACGATCCTGACCAGCTTCAAGACCGAGGCCCAGGCGATCAACGATCCACCCCTGTTCCTGTTCTTTGACTGGACCACGGAGAACTATGCCACCGTGATGGAGCGGTCGAACTACGGGCGCTTCCTGTGGAACTCCATCGTCATCGCGGGTGGTTCGACCCTTCTGGGCATCATCATCGCGGTGCCTGCGGCCTGGTCGATGGCTTTTGTCCCCTCCAAACGGACCAAGGACATCCTGCTGTGGATGCTCTCGACCAAGATGCTGCCGGCGGTGGGGGTGCTCTATCCGATCTACCTGCTGTGCATCCGGCTGGGCGTGCTCGACAACCGTGTGGCGCTGGTCATCATCCTGATGCTGATCAACCTGCCGATCATTGTCTGGATGCTTTACACCTACTTCCGCGAAATTCCCGGCGAAATCCTGGAAGCCGCGCGGATGGACGGGGCCACGCTCAAGGAGGAGATCCTCTATGTGCTGACGCCAATGGCGATCCCCGGCATTGCCTCCACGCTGCTGCTGAACTTCATCCTGGCCTGGAACGAGGCGTTCTGGACCCTGAACCTCACCGCAGCACAGGCGGCACCGCTGACCGCCTTCATCGCCAGCTACTCCAGCCCTGAAGGGCTGTTCTACGCCAAACTCAGCGCAGCATCGACAATGGCCATCGCGCCGATCCTCATCCTTGGCTGGTTCAGCCAGAAACAACTCGTCCGCGGCCTCACCTTTGGCGCCGTGAAATAGGGAACCGGAATTATGGGACAGATTGAACTTAAACAGGTTACGAAATCCTTTGGCGATGTGCAGGTCATCCCGCCGCTGGATCTGACCATCAAGGATGGCGAATTCACCGTCTTCGTCGGCCCCTCGGGCTGTGGCAAGTCCACCCTGCTGCGCCTGATCGCGGGGCTGGAGGACATCACCACCGGCCATATCGAGATCGACGGCCAGGATGCAACGGATGTGGTTCCGGCGCGGCGCGGGCTGGCGATGGTGTTCCAGTCCTATGCGCTTTACCCGCATATGACGGTGCGCAAGAACATTGCCTTCCCGTTGAAGATGGCCAAGATGGACCAGACCGAAATCGACCGGCGCGTGGATGCGGCGGCACAGGTGCTGAACCTGGCCGATTATATCGACCGCCGCCCCGGCCAATTGTCCGGCGGCCAGCGCCAGCGGGTCGCCATCGGCCGCGCCATCGTGCGCGAACCGGCGGCCTTCCTGTTTGATGAGCCGCTGTCAAACCTCGATGCCGCCCTGCGCGTGGGCATGCGGATGGAAATCTCCGAACTGCACAAGAAGCTGGCCACGACGATGATCTACGTCACCCACGACCAGGTCGAGGCGATGACCATGGCCGACAAGATCGTGGTGCTGCAGGCAGGTGTGATCGAACAGGTGGGCAGCCCGCTTGAGCTTTACCGCACCCCGCGCAACACTTTTGTCGCCGGTTTCATCGGATCGCCCAAGATGAACCTGATCACCGGCGAGGAGGCGGCGAAACATGACGCCCATACCATCGGCATCCGGCCCGAACATATCGACGTGGTCGAAAGCGGCGGCACCTGGCAGGGCACCGTTGGCGTGGCCGAACACCTTGGCTCCGACACGTTCTTTCACATCCACAACACCGGGCTGGCCGACACGCTGACCGTCCGTGCCATCGGTGACATCAGCCTGACCCACGGCGATACGATCCATCTTTCGCCCCGTTCGGATGAAATCCACCGCTTTGATGCAGCAGGATTGCGGATCGGATGAAACGACTGGCAGGAAAGACCGCGCTGATCACCGGCGCGGCGCGGGGCATCGGACAGGCCTTCGCGGAAGCCTACCTGCGCGAAGGCGCGCAGGTGGTGATCGCGGATATCGACGAAAAACGAGCAGTGCAGACAGCCACGGCGATGGGCGAAAACGCCTGCGCCGTGGCAATGGACGTGACCGATCAGGCCAGCATCGACGCAGCGATCGAAGCTGCGGTCGCCCGTTTCGGCAAGATCGACATCCTGGTCAACAACGCCGCGATCTTTACCGCGGCCCCGATCATCGAGATCACCCGCGAGGACTATCAGCGCGCCTTTGACATCAACGTGTCAGGATGCCTTTTCACCCTGCAGGCGGTGGCACGGCAGATGATCGCGCAGGGGGGCGGCGGCAAGATCATCAACCTGGCCAGCCAGGCGGGCCGCCGCGGCGAGAGCCTGGTCGCAGTCTATTGCGCGACCAAGGCGGCGGTCATCAGCCTGACCCAATCTGCCGGCCTGAACCTCATTCAGCACGGCATCAACGTGAACGCCATCGCCCCCGGCGTGGTGGAGGGGGAGCATTGGGACGGCGTCGATGCCTTCTTTGCCAAATACGAGAACAAGGCCCCGGGCCAGAAAAAGCGCGAAGTCGGCGAGGCCGTGCCCTTTGGCCGGATGGGCCGGGCCGGGGATCTGACCGGCATGGCGGTCTTTCTCGCCACTGCCGAGGCGGATTACATCGTTGCCCAGACCTACAATGTGGACGGCGGCCAATGGATGAGCTGAGATGAAACTGTCCAACGCCACACTCCCCGACCTGCCCGACGACATCCTGCGGCCGGTCTATGACCGCAGCACCCTGACGCCGGGCATTGTCCACATCGGCGTGGGCAATTTCCACCGCGCACATCAGGCATGGTATCTGCACCGGCTGATGCAGCAGGGTGCGGCGCTCGACTGGGCGATCGTGGGCGCCGGGGTGCGCCCCTATGACGAGGCGATGCGCCTGCGGCTGGCCGGGCAGGATTACCTGACCACATTGATCGAATTGTCGCCCTCATCGCAGTCAGCGGAGGTTGTGGGCGCGATGATCGACTATGTGCCGATCAAGGAGGGTAACGGCCCCCTGATCGCCCGCATGGCTCAGCCCGACATCCGCATCGTGGCCCTGACGGTGACCGAAGGCGGCTATTTCATCGACCCGGTGAGCAAGGCCTTTGACGCGACCCACGCGGACATACTGCATGATGCGCAGAACCCGGACAATCCGCGCACTGCCTTTGGCGCGATGGTGGCGGCCCTGCGGTTGCGCCGCGACGCGGGCACAGGCCCCTTTACCGCGCAAAGCTGCGACAACCTGCAGGGCAACGGCGATATTCTGCGCCAGATCATCGTCGGCCTGGCCCGGATGCAGGACCCGGAGCTTGCGGGCTGGATCAATGGCAATTGCAGCTTTCCGAATTCGATGGTCGATTCCATCGTGCCCGCCACCGGCCCCGCCCAGATCGCCCAGGCCCGCGCGCTGGGCATCGAGGATGCAGCCCCGGTCTGCCACGAGAATTTCCGCCAATGGGTGATCGAGGATGATTTCTGCGCGGGCAGGCCGGATTGGGATCAGGCGGGGGCAACATTTTCGAACAATGTCCACGCCTATGAAACCATGAAGATCCGGATCCTGAACGCCGGGCACCAGGTGATCGCGAATGCGGGTGAAATCCTGTCGCTTGCCACGATCTCTGACTGCATGGCCGATCCCGGGGTGGGCGGGCTGTTCCGCAAGGTGGCCCTGCGCGAAATCGTGCCCCATGTCTCGCCAGTGCCGGAGATTACCCCGGTGGCCTATGTCGACCTGATCGCGGCGCGGTTCTCCAATCCGAAGATCGAGGATACCACCCGCCGCGTCGCCTTTGACGGCAGTTCGCGGCACAGCGGATTCGTGTTGCCTCTGGTGCGCCGGGCGCTGGCGGGAGGGCTGCCGCTGGACGGTCTGGCCCTGGTCGAGGCCTGCTGGGCGCGGATGTGCGAAGGCACCCGCGAGGATGGCAGCGTGATCGAACCGAACGATCCGATGTGGGACAAGCTGACCGAAACAGCCAAAGCCGCGCGCGACCGCCCCGCCGCCTGGCTGGAGATGACCGGCATCTACGGCGACCTTGCCGGGCAGGAGGCCTTCTCGACGCGGTTCGAACATTGGCTGCGTTTGATCTGGCAGCAGGGTGTCAGATCCGCACTTAAAGAATATTGCACGGCGGATGGCTGCAAACGGGGATAGCGGAAGATGGTCTTTCGCTGTCCTGTCAACGGAACCATTCGCGCCTGATCCCTCATCCTTTACCGGCGTGGGAGCGATGATCAGTCCGAAAACCGGCACTGCAGGCTGAACGGTGCAACTTTCCGGGAAACCGGGGGCTGTTCATTCGGGATGTGATTCTGTTAGTTCAGCGAATTGCCGGTGGCGCATATCGCGCCACCGGTGGCGAAAGCTCGAAAATCGCACCGGTCAGGTCAAGGTTCTATGCTGAATTCTGAAAGAAACAGAGCGGTCCACGTCGCGTCCCGTCTGTCCGTCGCCCCCATGATGGACTGGACAGACCGCCATTGCCGCTATCTGCATCGGCTGCTGAGCGGGCGGGCGTTGCTGTATACGGAGATGGTGACCGCGCCTGCGCTGGTGCGCGGCGGTGCGGTGCATCTGCTGGAACATGACGTCAGCGAACACCCCGTGGCGCTGCAGCTTGGCGGTTCCGATGCGCGCGAACTGGCGCAGGCGGCGCGGCTTGGCGCGGATGCGGGCTATGACGAAATCAACCTCAACTGCGGCTGCCCCTCTGACCGGGTGCAATCGGGCACCTTTGGCGCGGTGCTGATGAAAGACCCCGCCCGTGTGGCGGATTGCGTGGCCGAGATGCGGGCAGCAGTGGATGTGGAGGTGACGGTCAAATGCCGCATCGGCGTCGATGAACAGGAACCACGCGACGTCCTGCCGGATTTTCTGGCCCGGATCGTGGCCGCCGGCTGCACCCGTGTCAGCATCCATGCACGCAAGGCCTGGCTGCAGGGGCTCAGCCCCAAGGAAAACCGCGACATCCCGCCGCTGGATTACCCGCTTGTCCATCTGATGAAGGAATATTTCCCCAACCTGCATATTTCGGTCAACGGCGGCATCGGCTCGCTGGAAGAGGCGGAGGCCTTTCTGGACGGGGGGCTGGACGGCGTCATGGTCGGGCGCGCTGCCTATCACAGCCCGGCAGAGATCCTCTGCGCGGCAGACCGGCGCATCTTTGGCGCAGGTCCTGACAGCACGCCGGAACAGGCCGTCCGCGACATGCTCCCCTATATCGAGGCGCATCTGGCGGGGGGCGGGCGGCTGAACCAGATCACCCGGCACATGCTGGGCCTTTTCGCGGGCCGCCCCGGGGCGCGCGGCTGGCGGCGGAGCCTGTCCGAAGGGGCCAGCAAGCCGGGCGCGGGGCCCGAACTGGTGGCGCAGGCACTGGCCGAGATCGAGGCGCTGGCGCAGCAGGCGCAGGCGGTGTAGCAGGGGGCGTCAAAGAGGAGATACTCCATGCCAGAGACGATGCTTTTGATCCAGATGGGGGTGCTTCTGGCCTTTATCGGTGCCTTTGCCGGCGTCCTTGCGGGGCTTCTGGGTGTCGGTGGCGGCATCGTTCTGGTTCCCGCATTTTTCTATGCCTTTCAGACCCTTGGCTATGAGGGGCCGCAGCTGATGCAGATGTGTCTGGCGACCTCCCTGGCGACAATCATCGTCACATCGGTCCGCTCCGTGCTGAGCCATAACCGGAAGGGGGCCGTCGATTGGGACATCCTGCGCGGCTGGGCACCGGGAATCGTGATCGGGGCCGTGCTCGGGATGCTTTTGGTCGCGCAATTGCGCTCGGGCACCTTGCAGGCGATCTTTGGCGGTCTTGCGCTGGTTGTGGGCCTCTACATGGGGCTGGGCCGGTCGGAATGGCGGTTGGGGGCGGCAATGCCGCGGGGGATCACCCGTGCATTGCTCTCGCCCGCTGTCGGCTTCCTGTCGGTGCTCATGGGCATCGGGGGCGGCAGTTTCGGCGTGCCGTTGATGAGCCTCTATGCAACCCCGATTCACCGGGCTGTCGCCACGGCGGCAGGCTTTGGCGTGCTCATCGCGGTGCCATCTGTCATCGGCTTCCTGTTTGTTCCTATGTCCACGGGGGTGCCGCCGCTGACCATCGGGACAGTCAACTTCGTCGCCTTTGGCATCGTGATCGCGATGACGCTGATCACCGCGCCGCTGGGGGTCAGGCTGGCCCATGCGATGGACCCGAAACCGCTCAAACGGGTGTTTTCGGTCTTCCTGATCCTCGTGGCGCTGAACATGATCCGCAAGGCACTGGGCTGGTGAGCGGCTTCCGGGTATTCGACCCGGACCCGGCCACCCTGCGCTGGGCGCAGGCAGCGCATCGCGTTGCGCTGGAGCTTGCGCGCGATCCGGCCATCCGTGCGGATAACCTGCGTCACGCGGACACCTGGTTTGTCGGCGTGGATGCATTGCCCAATGACCCGGACGGCAGCATCGGCGGTGTGCCGCTTCATGGAACCTGGGTGGATTTCATCGAACCGCCGGACCACTGGCACCGCGCGCAACTGTCCATCGTCTATCCCGGCTATCCGGGGCAGGACCCGTCAGAGAGTGGCGCCAACCACCGGTTCCGCATCAACCGTCATGCCGCGCATGTGGACGGGTTGCTGCCCGAGGATGCGGCACGCCGCCGCTACCTGCGTGAACCGCATGGTTTCATCCTGGGCCTGCCTTTGAACCAGGCGGACGCCGCACCGCTGATGGTCTGGCCGGGCAGTCACAGGATCATGGGCGATGCCCTGCGCCGCGCCATCGGGGACCGCGCCCCGGAAACGGTTGATCTGACCGAAGCCTATGGTGCCGCAAGGCGCCGGGTTTTCGAGGCGATTGAACCGGTGCAGGTTTTGGCCAGACCGGGGCAGGCCACCTTGCTGCACCGCCATCTCTTGCACGGTGTCGCCCCCTGGGCCAAAGGCGCAACAGCCCCGTCGGAGGGTCGGATGATTGCCTATTTCCGGCCACAAATTTCCGCCTCCGCCTGGCTGAACGGCTGAACATCCGCCCGATTTCCCAACAATCACCTCGACTGCGCCTCATTGTTGCCTTTTCCTGCAGCAATTCATGGATCATAAATTTTTCGATCTTGGGACGGCAAAATGAACATTATTCTGACAGGGCCCGACGGCGCAGTGGCGTATTGGAACGCCACTCAGAACGGCCGCACAACAATGGCATTCGGCAAACTCCAGGCCGCGGCACTGGAACGCAAATGCAGCTTTGCCCGGCTGAGCCGTTTCGCCGCCAATGGCAACCACGCTCCGACCGGCGCCGAAGGGGCGATCACCGCGGATTTCGGGCTCGACCTGCTCTACCAGATTGCCGGCAACCGCTGACAACAACCCGCTTTTATCCGGTTTATTTACCCTGCCGCGCCATGCGCGCGGCCCGGCCGCCCCGGCGTTTGGTCAGCTGACCCGCCCGGCCCGGCAATTCCGCCATGATCTCGTGCCGTTCTTCCGGTGTCATCCGGGACCAGCGGCCAATCTCGTCGATCGACCGCAGGCACCCCGTGCACAGCCGCGACTCCGGATGCACCACGCAGATCTTGACGCAGGGGCTTTCGATTTCGGCGCGCTTCCAGATCTCGTCAGTCATCCCCGGCTCCCTGCCTGCGCATCACCGCCAGACGGTCCAGCGCGCCCTGCAGAATATAGCCCGCTGCGACGTGATCAATCACTTCCGCGCGACGCTTTCGTGTCGTATCCGCCTCCAGCAGC
Source organism: Sulfitobacter sp. G21635-S1 (assembly GCF_027213915.1). Taxonomy (NCBI): domain Bacteria; kingdom Pseudomonadati; phylum Pseudomonadota; class Alphaproteobacteria; order Rhodobacterales; family Roseobacteraceae; genus Sulfitobacter; species Sulfitobacter sp. G21635-S1. Next base: position 31,042 of record NZ_JAPWGV010000015.1, on the reverse strand, counting down.
GCGCGTTCGGCGGCGACCGTGCTCAACCGCTCGTCCCAGAAGGTGATCGGCAGCGGCAAAAGCCGGTCGAAGTTGCGGGCAAAGGCGCGGGTGGACTGGCAGCGCGGCCCTTCGGAGCCGTCCATGTTGCGCGGCAATCCCAGCACCAACCCACCGATGCGCCGGTCGCGAATGATCTCTGTCAGGCGCGCGGCATCCAGCCCGAATTTCTTGCGCCGGATGGTTTCCAGCGGCGTTGCCACGCTCAGGAAGCTGTCGCTGACCGCGACACCGATGGTCTTTTCCCCCAGGTCGAGCCCGATCAGCGCGGACATCGGGGGCAGGGCAGCGGCAAATTCCGCCATATCTTCGTATATCATTCCGCCACCCCGGCCTGCTGACCCGCGCGGCTGATGATATCCAGCGCGGCGGCATCCCCGTCAAAGACCTCCAATGCGTTGTCATAGATGCGCCGGGCTTCCTCGGCGCGGTCCAGCACCGCCAGCGAGGTGATCAGCCGCGCCCAGTCTGTCGCGGGGCCGCCTTCGGTCGCCAGACGGTCAGACAGGCCTGCCACCATGCCGCCGATCATCTCCATCCGGTCTTGCGCGCTCATTTCCGCCGCGGCCTCGATGTCCTCGGCAGAGGGGCCGCGCGCCGCAGTTGGCTGCGGCATTTCATAGTCCACCCCGGCCAGCGCCGCGACCGGCATGATCTGGGCACGGATCGGGGCGATCCAGGGCGAATCCTCGGGGCCGCGACGCAGCAACCCGTCCCAGATGCGGAAGGCAACATCCGGGCGTCCGGTCTGCACCATCATCAGCCCGACATAATAGCGCGCCCGCCCGTCCTGCGCATCGCGCGCCAGCGCCGCCCGCAGCGCCGTTTCCGCCTGAGGAGAGACATATCCCCCCGCCGCCAGAATCAGGAATTCGCCGTAATCGCTGTAATCGGCAGCGGTGGCGCTTTCGCCCTTGATCCGCAAAACTTCTTGCTGCGCCACTGCCGCCGCCGAGAAATTGCCAATCCGCGCCTCGTTGCTTGCCAGCAGCCGGTGGCCCTGCAAATCTTCCGGCCGCGTCGCGACCGTTTCGCGCAGGCGGGTCATCAGGGTCTGGAATTCTTCGGTAATGCCCGGTTCTGCGGGCATCGGCGGCAGGCTTTCCTCGGCGGTCTGCTGGCTGGGACGGTTCTCGCGCATCTCTTCGGCAAAGGCGATCCTGTCGGCCAGGCCCAGATCACCATAGCCCGGCGCACCCACGGTGCGGTAAAGCAGCAAGGACCCGGCAACCACCACAAGCGCCAGCAACCCATAAAGGACGCGCGGTGAACCCCTGCCGGCAGCGGGGGTTTTCCCGGCTGTGGAACCCACCGCCAGAATGCGGCGCGAAATCTCTGTCCTTGCGCGTTCGGCATCCTCGGCGGGGATGACACCACGTGCCACGTCGCGTTCCACTTCGGCCAATTGGTCGCGGTAGACCCGCAGATCATAGGATGCCGCATCCTCCGTCCCGGCCCTTGCGCCACGCGCCATCGCGCGCCCCAAAAGGGCAGCGACCATGATCGCCATCGCGCAGGTGATGATCCAGAACGTCATGCAGTCCCCGACAGATTCGAATTCAAGAATACCTAGTCATTCAACCCCATGCACAAAAGGGGACATTTTGACCACCCTCACGGCGCGCCTGCAACAATCGCGACCCATGTCGCAAATTTGCCAAGGAGTGCCGTGGCCATTATTCCTTTTTTGGTCAAGACAGCCAGAACGGGGTAAGCGACCGCGCACCACCCGAATCTGCCTACTCCAGCCAAGCAGGGACCCAGAGAGCATGAAGAAATATTCCGTTTTTGCAGTGGCCCGTGAAGCGATGCGCCACCACAGCGGTTGGACCCGAGCCTGGCGCGATGCCGAGCCGAAAAAGCGCTATGATGTGATCATCATCGGCGCGGGCGGGCACGGGCTGGCCACGGCCTATTACCTGGGCAAGAATTTTGGCATCACCAATGTGGCGATCCTGGAAAAGGGCTGGCTGGGGGGCGGCAACACCGGCCGGAACACCACCATCATCCGCTCCAACTATCTGCAGGACCCGTCGGCGGCGATCTACGAAAAGGCGCGCTCGCTCTACGAAACCATGAGCCAGGACCTGAACTACAACGTGATGTTCAGCCCGCGCGGCGTGATCATGCTGGCCCAGACAGAGCACGAGGTGCGCGGATACAAGCGCACCGCCCATGCCAATGCGCTGCAGGGCGTGACCACCGAATTCATCAGCCCCCAGCGAGTCAAGGAACTGGTGCCGATCATCGACCTGGACGGGCCACGCTACCCGGTGCTGGGCGGGCTGTGGCAGGCGCGCGGCGGCACTGCGCGGCACGATGCCGTGGCCTGGGGCTATGCGCGGGCCTGCTCAGACATGGGCATGGATGTGATCCAGAAATGCGAAGTGACCGGCATCCGCCAGACCGGCGGCAAGGTCACCGGTGTCTCCACCACCCGTGGCGACATCGACTGCGACAAGCTGGGCATGGTGGTCGCGGGCCATTCGGGACATCTGGCCGATATGGCCGGTTTCCGCCTGCCGATTGAATCCGTTGCCCTTCAGGCGCTGGTCAGCGAGCCGATCAAACCCTGCATGGATGTGGTTGTGATGGCAAACACCGTGCACGGCTACATGTCGCAATCCGACAAGGGCGAGATGGTCATCGGCGGCGGCACCGACGGCTACAACAACTACACCCAGCGCGGGTCTTTCCACCATATCGAGGAAACCGTGCGCGCCCTGATCGAGACCTTCCCGATGGTCAGCCGCCTGAAGATGCTGCGCCAGTGGGGCGGGATCGTCGATGTCACCGGCGACCGCTCGCCCATCCTGTCCAGGACCCCGGTCGAGGGGATTTTCGTGAACTGCGGCTGGGGCACCGGCGGATTCAAGGCGATCCCCGGATCGGGCTGGGCCATGGCGGAACTGATCGCCAAGGGCCGCTCGCCCCTGACCGACGCCTTTGGCCTGAACCGCTTTACCGAAGGCCGCTTCATCGACGAATCCGTCGCGGCAGGGGTGGCACACTGATGGCCGCGCATCCGATGTTGTCCCGGAGCTTGCACGGCACAGGCGATAATGCGCCGGTGCGCGGTGTTGCGCTGTCCGCAGGCCGGAACCGGTTGGTTACTTCTTTCGTTGTGTCCCTGATCAAGGGAAACGAAGGAGAAACCAGGTCATGGCACATTCCGAGAACACAAACCCCGAGCACCGCACCACGGCGGAGCGCAACACAACAACAACCACAACCACCACGTCGGGCGGCAACAGCGTCGGCATCATCGTCGCGGCGCTGGTCCTTGTCGTGGCGGTCCTTGCCTATTTCGTCTTTGGCGGCGGCTATGATGGCGCCGGCACAGGCGCAAACGACGTCAACATCACCGTCGAAGGCACAGCGCCGTCCGCAACTGCACCTGCCGCAGATGCACCTGCGGCCGACAGCGAAGCGCCTGCCCCTGCCACGGACAACTCCGGCGGCGACGCAACCGCACCTGCTGCAACCGAATAAGACCAACGACACCACCTGCATTCAGGCTGATGCCCCTGCGGGCATCGGCCTTTTTGCCGTTCTCTCGCCCTTTTCGCGCCTGTCTGCGCCCCAATGCCACGGGACATCGCCATGCTGACCATCCATTGTCCGAACTGCGGCGTGACCGCAGAGGAAACCGAATTCCACGCCCACGGCGAGGCGCATCTGAAACGCTTTGGCCCCGGATCATCCGAGGATGAATTCGAAGGCTACCTCTTCATGCGCAAGAACCCCAAGGGCGTGCATTTCGAACGCTGGCGGCACCAATACGGCTGCGGGAAATGGTTCCATGTCGCGCGCTGCACCATGACGCTTGAAATTTTCGGCAGCTACAGCGCCCAGACCGTCGAGCCGCCGCAGGAGATACTGGACCAGATCGCCGACCGCCGTCCCGATGCGCCGGACCCGCGAACATGATCCCGACACCCATTCTCTTTTTGGCCCTGAATATCCCCGCCGGAGGCTCCCGCACCCTCCGCCCGCACAAAGGTTCGCGTTCATGAGCACCAGACTTGCCACAGGCGGACGCCTGCTGAACACCGCCAAACCGGTAAATTTCACCTTCAACGGCAAGCAGTTGCGCGGTTACGAGGGCGATACGCTTGCCTCGGCGCTGCTGGCGAACGACCAGATGCTGATGGGCCGGTCGTTCAAGTACCACCGCCCGCGCGGCGTGGTTGCGGCAGGCCCCGAAGAGCCCAACGCATTGGTCAATCTGGGCCGCGAAGGCCGGTTCGAGCCGAACCAGCGTGTCACCACGACCGAATTGTTCGACGGGCTGGAAGCCTCCAGCCAGAACCACTGGCCCAGCCTGGAATTCGACGTGGGCGCGATCAACACCCACCTCAGCAAGTTCCTGCCCGCGGGCTTCTACTACAAGATGTTCATGTATCCGCGCAGCTTCTGGAAACATGTCTACGAGCCCTTCATCCGCCACTCCGCCGGTCTGGGCAAGGCACCCAAGGCGCGGGACGAGGACACATACGAGCATTTCCACGCCTTCTGTGACGTTCTGATCGTCGGCGGCGGGGTCGCGGGGCTGGAGGCTGCGCGGACCGCAGGCCGCAGCGGCGCGCGTGTGCTGCTGCTGGAACAGACCAACCACTTTGGCGGGCGCGCGCCGGTCGATGGTGGCACTGTCGATGGCAAGCCTGTGGATAAGTTCGTGGAAGAAATTCTTGAAGAGCTTTCGCAGATGGAAAATGTCCAGCTGCGCCCGCGCACCATGGGGGCAGGGGTCTATGACCACGGCTATGTCCTGGGCTATGAACAGCTGACCGATCACGCACCGGCCAAGGCAGGCCCGCGCCACCGTCTGTGGCGCATCCGGGCAGGTCATGTGATCACCGCCACCGGCGCCATCGAACGCCCCCTCAGCTTTGCCGGAAACGATATTCCCGGTGTGATGCTGGCCGGTGCCATGCGCGATTACCTGGTGAACTTCGGCGTATCGGTCGGGGATCGCACGGTATTGGTCACCAACAACGACAATGCTTACCTTACGGCAATTGCGCTCAAGCATGCCGGCCTCGACGTGCCTGCGATCCTCGATGCGCGCGTGCTGCCGCAGGACAGCGAACTGGTTGCGCAGGCCCGTGCCCTGGGCATCCGCATTCTGATGGGCCATGCGATTTCCTCCGTGAAAGGTGGCAAGCGTGTGACCGGTGTCGCGATCTGTTCGCAGGCGGGCGAGGGCGCGGTGCTGGAAGAGATCGCCTGCGATGCGGTTGCCATGTCCGGCGGCTGGTCTCCGGTGGTGCACCTGTGGTCCCATTGCGGCGGAAAATTGCGCTGGGACAGCAAGCGGGCCTGTTTCAGCCCGGATGTGGATAACCCGCCAAAAGGCGCGGATGGCGTCGGCTTTGTCACCACCGCAGGGGCGGCTTCGGGCATGTTCCCGCTGGACGACGTGCTGCATGACGCGCATGCGGCGGCGGACGGTGTGTTGACGACACTGGGCTTCAAGCTGCCCCGCGACATCAGCGCCCCCAATGCTGCCCGCCGCGAGGAAGCACCGCTGGCACCGGTCTGGATGATGCCCCATGGCGCCAGCGCCAAGCTGCGTGAGAAAACCTGGCTGGACTACCAGAACGACGTCAAGGTCTCAGACGTGCGGCTGGCGGCTCAGGAAGGTTTCGTCAGCGTCGAACACGCCAAGCGCTACACCACGCTGGGCATGGCGACGGATCAGGGGAAACTCAGCAATATCAACGGGCTTGCCACGCTGGCCGGCGCGCTGGATGCAGAGATCCCGACGGTCGGCACCACCACGTTCCGCCCGCCCTATCACCCCATTTCCATGGGCGCGATCGGGGGCGGGGCGCGCGGTGCCACCTTCCAGCCGCTGCGCCGCACCCCGATGCACGGCTGGCACGACGCCAACGGCGCGGAATGGGAGCCCGTGGGCCAGTGGCGCAGGCCCTATGCCTTCAAACGTGGTTCCGAAAGCACCCATGACGCGGTCATGCGCGAAGTGAAGAACGTGCGCGAGAACCTCGGGTTGCTCGATGCCTCCACCCTCGGCAAGATCATCGTCAAGGGGCCGGACGCGGGCCGTTTCCTCGACATGCTTTACACCAACATGATGTCGACCCTGAAGCCGGGCAAATGCCGCTACGGGCTGATGTGCAACGAAAACGGTTTCCTGATCGACGACGGCGTGGTTGCCCGGATCGACGAAGACACCTGGCTGTGCCACACCACCACCGGCGGTGCCGAAAGCATCCATGCCCATATGGAGGAATGGCTGCAGACAGAATGGTGGGACTGGCAGGTCTATGTCGCCAATGTGACCGAGCAATACGCGCAGATCGCCGTGGTCGGCCCCAATGCCCGGCAGGCGCTGGAGCGCCTGGGTGGCATGGATGTCAGCAAGGAGACGCTGGGCTTCATGGATTGGGCTGATGGCACGCTGGGCGGCTATCCCTGCCGGGTCTATCGCATCTCCTTCTCGGGTGAGCTGAGCTATGAGATCGCGGTGGATGCCAGCCATGGTCAGGCGCTCTGGGATGCGCTGATGGCGGTGGGTGCCGATCTGGGCGTGATGCCCTATGGCACCGAGGCGCTGCACATCCTGCGCGCCGAAAAGGGCTTCATCATGATCGGGGACGAGACGGACGGCACCGTGATCCCGCAGGATCTGGGCCTGAACTGGGCAATCTCCAAGAAGAAAGAGGATTACCTGGGCAAACGCGCCCAGGCGCGCAGCCATATGACCGACCCCGAGCGCTGGCAACTGGTCGGGCTGGAAACCACCGATGGCAGCACCCTGCCGGATGGTGCCTATGCGGTGGGCGAGGGGACCAACGACAACGGTCAGCGCAACACCATCGGGCGGGTCACCTCCAGCTATCATTCGCCCAACCTGAACAAGGGGATCGCCATGGGGCTGGTCCTGCACGGACCCGACCGCATGGGCGAGGTGATCAGCTTCCCCGGTGTGGACGGCAAGGTTTACGAGGCACGGATCGTCGATCCGGTTTTCTATGACAAGGACGGGGAAAAGCAGAATGTCTGATCCTGTAAGCGCGCTCAAGAATATCTCTGACGACACCGGTCTGGTGACAATATCCGAAATCGGCCCCATCGGCATGATCACCCTGCGCGGCGACCTGTCGGACAAGGCGCTGGTCAAGGCTGCTGTGGCCGCAGGCGGCGTCAACCTGCCCGAGCAGGGACATTGCAACACCCAGGGCAGCCAGGGCATCGCCTGGATGTCGCCGGACGAACTGCTGATCATCTGTGCTTATGCGGATGTGCAGGACCGTCTGGCAGATCTTCGCGAAAAGCTGGCGGGCAGCCATGCGCTGGTGGTCAACGTCTCGGACGCGCGGGCGGTCTTCGACATCAAGGGCGACCACGCGCGCGAGGTGATCGCGAAACTGGCCCCGGTGGACATGCACCCGGATCAGTTCAGCGGCACCATGTTCCGCCGCACCCGCTTTGCCCAGGTGCCTGCCGCCTTCTGGATGCCGGATGGCACCTCGGCACGCATCGTCTGCTTCCGCTCGGTCGCGCAATATATGTTCGACCTGCTGAAAACCGCGGCAATGCCCGGGTCCGAAGTACGTCACTACGCCGCAGCATCCTCCTGAACCCGGCGGCCGGATCCCGCCCAAGCCCTGCGCGACCCAGAAATCCGGTCGCGCAGGGCCATTGGCCCCTTGACCTTCCCGCCTGACGCGCTTTGTTGTGGGGCAGGAATTCTGAATAACAAGGAGGCCCAAAGATGGCTTTTTCTCTTCCCGACCTTCCCTATGCCCACGATGCGCTTGCCGCCAAGGGCATGAGCGCGGAAACGCTGGAGTTTCACCACGACAAGCACCACAACGCCTATGTCACCAACGGCAACAAGGCGATTGAGGGCACCGAGTGGGAAGGCAAGTCCCTTGAGGAGATCATCAAGGGCACCTACGATGCCTCTGCCGTGGCGCAGAACGGAATTTTCAACAACATCAGCCAGTTGTGGAACCACAACCAGTTCTGGGAAATGATGGGCCCCGACAGCACCGCCATGCCGGGTGAGCTGGAAAAGGCCATCAACGAGAGCTTTGGCTCCGTCGACAAGTTCAAGGACGAGTTCAAGGCCGCAGGCGCCGGTCAGTTCGGCTCCGGCTGGGCATGGCTGGTCAAGGACACCGATGGCGGCCTCAAGGTCACCAAGACGGAAAACGGCGTGAACCCGGTCTGCTTCGGCCAGACGGCTCTGCTGGGCTGTGACGTGTGGGAACATTCCTACTACATCGACTTCCGCAACGCGCGCCCCGACTACCTGTCCAACTTCCTGGACAACCTTGTGAACTGGGAAAACGTCGCCTCTCGTCTCTGAGGCAAACGGCGCTCTCCCAGTCACCGACGCCCGCCGCGATGCGGCAGGCTGGGTGAACTGGGAAAACGTCGCTTCCCGTCTCTGAGGCAAACGGCGCTCTCCCAGTCACCGACGCCCGCCGCGATGCGGCAGGCTGGGTGAACTGGGAAAACGTCGCTTCCCGTCTCTGAGGCGCGCTTTGCGAATGAGATCAGACAGATACACCCCGCAGGTCAGCCTGCGGGGTGTTTTCATGTCGGAACCCCGTGGCGCCCTCCCGCGTTTGATCCCTAAGCACCCAAAAGACAGGAGGCACCATATGGCAGAGCGACACAGATCCAAAGACGGCAGCAAAGACAGCGACAAGATCATCGGCGAAACCACCGAAATCGGCCAGCAAGGCCGCTCCGGCGGCAATCTTGAACGTGATGTCGCAACGCAGGACGAAAAGAAGCGCGCAACTGAAAATCCGGAAGGGACCACCCGCGTCACCGGACAGGACAAACGCAACCATGGAGAGACCGCATGACCAAGCTGACAAACGGCACATGGGTGCTGATCGCAGATGGCGAAAAGGCGCTGTTCCTGGTCAATCAGACCGACGGCGAAGACCCGTTCCTGGAGGTGTTCCGGGAAGAGGCGCAAGACAATCCGCCCAACCGCGAACAGGCCGCAAACCGGCGCGGGCGGTTCAACGACGGCCCCAGCGTCCACCGCTCCGCGGTGCAGGACACCGACTGGCACCAGCTGGCAAAGGATCGTTTCGCCGGGGAACTGGCCGAAATCCTGTACAGAAAAGCGCACCAGGGGGCGTTTGACCGCATCGTGCTGGTCGCACCGCCGCACACCCTGGGCGAGCTGCGGCGCGAGATCCACAAGGAAGTCGCGGACCGGGTTGTCGCGGAGGTTCCGAAAACCCTCACGAACCACCCCGTCGATCAGATCGAAACTCTGGTCGCGAGGGAAATCGCCGCGTAATCAGAGGTTTGAACGCAAAGGCTGAAGCGTTGCATCAAGGCGCGCTTCAGCCGAAATGCGCCTTGAGCCCGGCGAGCGTCTCTGCCGCATCCGCCACAGGTGTCAGATAGTCCAGCAAGCTGGCATCGGCAAAGCCCTGATCAATCACATGTTTCACCAGCTGCATCAAAGGCTCCCAGTATCCGTTTGTATTCACGATGAAAACGGGCTTTTCATGCAGGCCAAGCTGCCGCCAGGTCAGAACCTCGAACAATTCGTCCAATGACCCCGCACCGCCCGGCAGGACCACCACCGCATCGCAGTTCATGAACATCACCTTTTTGCGCTCGTGCATGGTCTCTGTCACCACATAGGTCGTCAGATCGGTCTTGCCGACCTCCCAGGCCACCAGATGCTGCGGGATCACGCCAAAGGTTTCTCCTCCCGCTGCCTGTGCCGCCCGCGCGACACTGCCCATCAGCCCCACATCCCCCGCGCCATAGACCAGCCGCAGGCCCGCATCTGCCAGGCCTTTGCCCAGGGTCTCTGCGTCTTTCTTATAGGCCGGATCGGTGCCGGGGCGGGAGCCGCAGTAGACACAGACAGAGTTCGGTCCAGGGGTATGCGTCATCTCGGCACCTCTTGCATGGAAATTGAAATTCATCCGCAGTGGGATTTTGACCCCTGTTATCGCGCCTGATAGAAAGGCTCAACCTTGGGGAAGGATGGATTGCATGAGCAAGTCAATGGCGGCGCTTGGCGGCCGGTCAGGTGTTCTGACGATTGTGGCCATTGGCGCTGTTGTGATCGGGGTGGCAAGCTGGTTCCAGCTGCGCGGTTCCGAATATCCGCCAAACTCCGCGCCCGTGGCACTTGTCCCCGAGATACCGCAGGCCGAAACGGCCAATGCACCCGCCGCAGCAGATACCGCTGAACCGGCTGAACCGGCGCAAGCCAGTGCAGCGGGGGATCAGGCAGAGGGTGAGGCGGTGGACAACGCCGCCACACAGGATCCGCCCGCGCAGGAGGACGCCGGCCAGATGGCATCTGCCGAGCCCGAACCCGCTCTGGCCTTTGATCTGGCCTTTGATGAGGTCCGCCGGGAAGGTGACGGCATGACGGTCATTGCCGGCCGTGCCGCGCCCGGTGCCCGGATCGACATCCTGCAAGACGGTGCGGCCATCGCCAGTGCCACGGCGGATGGCAGTGGCAAATTCGCGACGCTTGCGATCATCCCGCCGGACGGCAAGGGCCATGTGCTCAGCCTGTCCCAGACCGCACCGGGGGGGCAGACCACGACTTCCCGCGACAGCATCATCCTGGCGCCGACAACCCCGCCAGTGGCAGAGGTCGCTCAGGCCGCCGATACCGCGGCATCTGATGCCGAACCCATTGCAGAACAGACACCTGCAGTCCAGGCTGATGCGCCCGGACCGGAGGCGCCAGGCGAATCCGCTGATCCGCTGCCCGCAGATGAAGCCGTGGCGCAAGCCGCGCGCCCGGAACAAACCACCGCCCCCCAATCTGCGCCCGAAACCGCAGCGGTGCAGAGTGAGCCCGCACCCGATGCGCAACCGGCGGCGGAGGACGACGCGCCGGTTGAGACGGCCGATGCCGAACCGGTGCAAGCGCCGGCCGCGTCAGAGCCGGTGACTGCCGCCGCAGCATCCGAAACCACAAACACGCCAGAGCCGGAGCAAAACGTCGCGCTGCTCAAGGCGACGGAGGAGGGGGTGGAACTGCTGAATGCCCCGCGCCCGGACGCCCTGCAATCGGTCGCGCTGGACACCATCAGCTATTCCGACGCCGGACAGGTGCAATTGTCCGGACGTGCGCGGCCCGACACCAGGGTGGTGCGTGTCTATCTGGACAATAAATCGGTGATCAGCCTGCCGGTCGACGAAAACGGCCGTTGGCGCGGCGATCTGCCGGATGTGGATGCCGGTGTCTATACCCTGCGGGTGGACGAGGTGACCCCCGAAGGCAAGGTCTCCAGCCGGGTCGAAACCCCGTTCAAACGCGAATCCGTGGCCACCCTGGAAGCCGCCGGTGCCGGGCAGGACGGCCCGATCAAGGCGATCACGGTGCAAAAGGGCGCGACCCTCTGGGCCATCGCGCGCGAAAGATATGGCGACGGGTTGCTTTACGTCCGGGTGTTCGAGGCGAATTCCGACGCGATCAGAGACCCTGATCTGATCTATCCCGGCCAGGTGTTCGACCTGCCCGACTGACGGCGGGACGCCACGCTTTCGGAAAAAGATGCGCCGGATATTCCGAATATCCCGGTTGCGGTGGCAACCGCCGCTGTCCCGTCTTATGTAGGGTTTCCAGCCGATAGGAACCTTCATGCCGTCAGATACCGCCAGCCCCTCTGCCAAGCGGAGCGATACGCCCCCCGAACTCCTCACAGACGAACAACTTGCAGACCAGGCCGAACGCCAGTCCGCCATGCGCGTGCTGCGCAAGGTCGCGCCCTATCTCTGGCCGCGCGACATGCCCTGGGTCAAACACCGGGTCGTCTGGGCGATGGTCGCCCTGGTGGTGTCCAAGCTGATCTCGGTGGCAACGCCGCTGTTCTACAAGGATGCGGTGGATGCGCTGGCAGGCGAAGGCACCCCGATACTGGCGCTTGGGGCGGTGTCGCTGACCATCGCCTATGGCATGGCCCGGCTGATGAATGTGGGCTTCCAGCAGTTGCGCGATGCGGTCTTTGCCCGTGTCGGACAACGCGCCCTGCGCATGCTGGCGCTGGAAACTTTCGAGCATATCCACAAGCTCTCCATGCGCTATCACATCACCCGCAAGACCGGGGGTCTCAGCCGGATCATCGAACGCGGGGTCAAGGGCGTCGATTTCCTGCTGCGTTTCCTGCTGTTCTCCATCGGGCCGCTGATCCTTGAACTACTGCTGATCGCGGTGATCCTGACGGTGCTTTTCGACTTCTGGTACACCGTGGTCGTGGCGGTGACGATCGCGCTTTATGTCTGGTTCACCTTTGCGGTGACCGAATGGCGCGTGAAGCTGCGCCGCGAGATGAACGATCAGGATACCGACGCCAATCAAAAGGCCATCGACAGCCTGCTGAACTATGAGACAGTGAAATATTTCGGCGCGGAAAGCCGCGAAGCCGCCCGCTATGACAGCGCAATGGCGGGCTATGAACAGGCAGCGATCAAGACCAATTATTCGCTGGCTTTCCTGAACTTCGGACAATCCCTGCTGATCACGGCGGGCCTTGTCGCGGTGATGGTCATGGCGGCCATCGGCGTGCAGAAGGGCACGCTGACGGTGGGCGATTTCGTGATGGTCAACGCCTATATGATCCAGATCACCGTACCGCTGAACTTCCTCGGCACGGTCTACCGCGAAATCCGCCAGGCGCTGGTGGACATGGGGCAGATGTTCGGGCTGCTGGAACAACCGGCCGAGATCACCGACAAGCCCTGTGCCACAGAGCTGACGGTCACCGGCGGGCGCGTCACCCTGGATGACGTGCGTTTCGGCTATGATCCGGACCGGCAGATTCTGCGGGGCATCAGCCTTGAGGCACAGCCCGGCGAAACCGTGGCCATCGTCGGCTCCACCGGTTCGGGCAAATCCACCATCGGCAGGCTCTTGTTCCGCTTCTACGACGTGCAGGGCGGCGCGCTGCGCATTGACGGGCAGGATCTGCGCGACGTGACCCAGAACAGCCTGCACCGCGCCATCGGCGTGGTGCCGCAGGACACGGTGCTGTTCAACGACACGATCCTCTACAACATCGCCTACGGGCGTGAGGGCGCCACCCGCGAAGAGATCGAGGCTGCCGCCCGCGATGCCCAGATACATGATTTCATCCAGTCCCTGCCGCTGGGCTATGAGACGGCGGTGGGCGAAAGGGGCTTGAAGCTCTCAGGCGGTGAAAAGCAGCGTGTCGGCATCGCGCGGACCCTGCTCAAGGATCCGCCGATCCTGCTGCTGGACGAGGCGACAAGCGCGCTCGACACCGAAACGGAGCAGGAAATTCAGGATGCGCTGCGCCGTGCAGGGCAGGGGCGGACCGTGCTCACCATTGCGCACCGCCTGTCCACCATCGCCGAAGCGGATCGCATCGTGGTGCTGGAAAAGGGCGAAATCGTCGAACAGGGCCGCCACGACGACCTGCTGGCGCGCGGCGGGCGTTATGCGCAGCTCTGGCAGCGCCAGCAATCCGAAGACGCGGCATAGGGCGGCAGGGCGGAAAAATCTGTCTCGCGCGGGTGGGCGACAATGAATGTCAACACGACCTAATGCCCGAAAGACCTGTCGCATGTCTTGCGACAGCGACCAGGACGGGACCTTTGACGCGGAGATTTCTGCCGTCGATGACTGACACCCGGGCCCGGAACAAGCCGAAGGCGACGGGTCGGCTTGCGCCTCACGTCACATTGCGCGCTTCCCGGTCAGCCTGTCAGCCGCCTATTCGGCGGCAGACAGGCGTGGCGACATCACCGGCACCGGCGCAGGTACATCATCCCAGATGATCTCCTGCGGCTTCATGCGGCGCGCATCGCGGGCCAGCGCCCAGTCCCGCGCCGCCTGGCTTGCCCGCCCCAGCGACATCCGCGCCAGCAGGCGCGCCACCCAGCGCACATAGGTTGTGGCCCAGACCCGGATCGCCAGCAGCGAGGGCGTCACCATCAGCGTCAGCACCGTCGCGATGCCAAGCCCGAAGACCACCGCCGTGGCCAGCTGCTTCCACCACAGCGCGGTGGGGCTGTCGATGGTATAGCCGCCGGCGGCAAAGTCGAGGCTGAGCCCGAACATCATCGGCGCAAGACCCGCCATTGTCGTGATCGTGGTCAGCAGCACCGGCCGGATCCGCGCCTGCGCGGTGCGGATGATCGCCTCGATCCGGGGCATGTAGCGCTCGTATTCCTGGTAGGTGTCGATCAGGATGATGTTGTTGTTCACCACGATCCCGGCCAGAGCCACGATCCCCGTCCCGGTCATGATGATGCTGAAGGTCTGGTCCATGACCAGCATCCCGATCAGCACGCCGGTGGTGGAGAGCACCACCGCCACCAGAACCAGCACCGCGTTGTAAAAGCTGTTGAACTGCGCCAGCAGGATGATGAACATCAGCCCCAGGGCGGCGGTAAAGGCCGAGGACAGGAAGGCCTGGCTTTCGGCCTGGTCCTCCTGGTCGCCGGTCCATTCGGTGGTCACGCCGAGGTCCAGCGGCTTGGTGTCCAGCCATTTGGTCAGTTCCGCGATCCGCTCGTTTGCATTGACCGGCACCAGCCGGAATGCGCCACTGTCCAGATCGGCCTGCAGGTCGGCACCCTTGCCGGCCTCCGCACGGTCGATCACGGTATAGGCGGCACCCCCCGGCAGGGTCACCTCCGCCGCCGCCCCTGCGTGGGCAGGGCGCAGCGTTGCAATGGTCTCGCCGGTGGCGGCATCGCCACGCACCACTTTCATCAGCCCCGGTGCCACATCGGCCTTGACGTCCAGATACCGTTTCTGGTCGATCCGGTTGATCTCGGCCAGTTTCGGGACCGGCGTGCGGGTGATGAAGTTCGACAGCGGGATCAGCCCGTCGGCGGTGCGCACCTTGAGCGTGTCGAGGGTGGACAGCACCCGGTCCTGCTCGGGCAGGCGCACGCGGATCTCGATCTCCTCGTCCGAGGTATCGACCCGCATCGTGTCCAGCAGCAGGCCCCGGGTGACAAGCTGAACCATCGCCCCGACAGAAACCACATCCGCGCCGTAGCGCCCGGCCTTTTCGACATCCACGTCGATCTGCCAGTCGATGCCGGGCAGGGGGCGGGTGTCTTCGATCAGGGTCAGGCCGGGCGTTTTCTCATATTGCGCGCGGACCTGTTCGGTGGCCTTGACCAGATCGGTGTAGCTGTCGGATTTCAGCCGCAGATGCACCGGCTTGCCGGAGGCCGGGCCGCGCGCCTGCGCCAGGATCTCGATCCGGATGCCGGGGATCTGCTCAAGCTGCGCGGTCAGGTCGTCGATGATGACATCGCCGTCATAGGCCGGGTCCTGGGTATGGCGGGTCACCGTGGTGCCCAGCAGCGGAATCGTGAACCAGGGTTCGACCTTCTGCGGACGATCCTCCCAGGGGATTGTCTCGAACTGGACCTGCCCGATGCTGTCCTTGGGGGTCTGCGCCCCGCCGGTGTTGCTGTTCAACCCGCCTTCGCCGGCAAAGGCAAACACCGTATCAACGCCGGGATGCGCCAGCACGATCTCTTCGGCCTGATGCAGCAGCTGGTCCTTTTCCTCCAGCGACAGGTTGCCCCGCGCCAGCACATAGACAATCGCCTGCTCGGGTTCGGATTCGACAAAGAACTCGACCCCCCTGGAGTTGTTGGTGAAATAGATCAGCACAGTGCCGACAAAGATGAACACCGCGCCCGCCACGGCCAGCGGCATCACCGGGTTGCCCGCGATGAAGGCCATGACATAGCCGAACCCGTTCCGGCGATAGCCTGCATGGATGCGGTCGGGCTCGCGGCGGAACATGCGCGCGACCAGCCAGCGGCCCGCACGGCCCAGACGGGTCATCAGCGCAAAGAGGCAGACCAGCCCCAGCATCAGCCCCCCCAGCGCCAGCGCGCCAACCGCAGCCGCGATCACGATGATCGCAAACACGATGGCAAAGGTGCTGACCACCGAGAACACCGACAGCGCATCCATGCCGCCGAACTGCGCGCCGATCCACTGGAACAGCAGGCCGGGGGCATTGGGCTGGGTCGGGCCCATCAGCAGGACGGCAGGCACGAAAAGCAGCGCCGCGCCGACGAACAGCAGCAGGTGCAGCCACAGCGGCAGCGCCGCCACCGCGTTCATCTGACGCGCCATCCAGTTTTCCAGCCGCCCGGTCACACCGCCCATCACCGGCAGATAGATCAGCGCCACCACCAGCGAGGCCGACAGCACAAAGATCAGCGTGACCGGCAACATGCCCATGAACTCACCCGGCACACCGGGCCAGAACAGCATCGGCAGGAAGGCGCAAAGCGTCGTCGCGGTAGAGGAAATCACCGGCCAGAACATCCGCTTGGCCGCTTCGACATAGGCGCGCATCGGGCCTTCGCCCTCCTGCTGGCGCTTGTCGGCATATTCCACCACCACAATGGCCCCGTCCACCAGCATCCCCACCGCCAGGATCAGGCCGAACATCACGATATTGGACACCGAAATGCCCATCAGCGCGAGGAAGGCGAAGCACAGAAGGAAAGAGGTCGGGATCGCAAAGCCCACCAGCAGGGCGGCGCGGATGCCAAGTGCGGCCAGCACCACGATCATCACCAGCGCCACGGCGGTAAAGACCGAACCGAGCAGCTGCTGCACCATGCTGTCCACGACCCGGCTCTGGTCGTTGGAGGTGCCGACGGTGACGGCCGCCTGCAGCCCGTCGGGCCAGGCGGCAGCGCGTTCGGCGACGATCTCCTTCACCTGGGCCGCGGTGTCGATCAGGTTGAAACCCTTGCGCTTGACCACCTGCAGCGCCAGCGTCTTTTCATCGTTGAACCGAGCCGTGCCCTTGCGGTCCTCGAAGGTGAGGTTGATCTCGGCCAGATCCCCCAGGGTGACCACCCGGTCGCCATTGGTCTTGACCGGCAGGTTGTAGACATCGGACGGGTCATCAAAGGACGACGGGATCTTGACCGAGAAGGTGCCCTGGTCGGTCTCGACCTCGCCCGCGGCAATCAGCTGGTTGTTGTTCTGGACCACGCTGATCAATTCGTTCGCCGTGACGTTGTAGGCCTCCAGCCGCAGCGGGTCGATCAGCACTTCCAGCATCTCGTCGCGGTTGCCTGCAATGCCCGCTTCCAGCACCGCATCCAGCCCTTCAAGATCGTCCTGAAGATCGCGGGCCACCCGCGCCATCGTGCGCTCGGGCACCGGGCCGGTCAGGTTCACGATGATGATCGGGAACTCGGAAAAGTTGATCTCGTTGATCGAATAGGTTTCCGCCCCTTCTGGGAAATCGGCCTGGGCGTTGCCCATGGCGTCACGGACATCGGCCATGATCTTGGTCTTGTCCCAGCCGAATTCGAACTCCAGCGCGACGCCGGCGTAGTTTTCCGCCGCCGTGCCGGTCATGGTCTTCAGCCCGTCCAGGTCGGCAAGCTCCGTTTCCATCGGCTTGACCAGCAGGGTTTCGCTGTCAGCGGCGGAAATCCCCGGAAACTGGACCGAAACGAAAAGCGCCGGAATCTCGATGTCCGGCTCGCCTTCCTTGGGCAGGGTGGAATAGGCATAGCCGCCGACCACCAGGCTCAGCAGGATAAAGGCCAGAACCATCCGCGCACGGCTGGCGGCCCAATCGACGATCTCGCTCATTGCGTGACCTCCTGATAGGTCGGATCGACCTGGACACCGGCGGTCACATATTCCTGACCAACCACGATCACATTGGCGGGGTCGGGCAGGCCGGTGACCCAGACACCGCTGGCAGTGTCACGCATGATGTTGACCGGGGCAAAGGAGACGGTGTCGGTTTCGTCCACCATGCGCACGCCCAGGGCCCCGTCATCGTTCAGGGTCATCGCGCTTTGCGGAATCAGATGGGCCTGCACGCCGGCCGCGGCAATGGCGATCTCGGCGGTCTGCCCGTCGCGGATCGTCAGGTCGGGATTCGGCACTTCGATCTCGACCCGGAAGGTGCGGGTCTGCGGATCAGCGGAACGCGACAGGAAAATCACCTTACCCACGAGGTCATCGCCGCCCGCCGCCAGCCGCGCACCGGCCTGCGCGCCCAGGCTGACGCGGTTTACCTCGGTTTCGGGCACAAAGCCGACCAGCTTGATCGGGTTCAGCTGGATGATTGTCGCGCAAAGGCCACCGGGCTGCAGCAGGCTGCCCAGTTCGGCGGTGTCGCTTTCCAGCAGCCCGTCAAAGGGCGCGGTCATGGTCAGCCGTTCGATTTCCTTTTCCGCACTGGCCACGGCGGCTGTTGCAGCCTCGATGCCCGACTGCGCCGCGCTGAGCCCGGAGGTGGCGGAGCTGACCGCAGCCCGCGCCGTGGCGACCGAAGCATCCGAAGAGGCGACCCGCGTCTGCGAGGCAAAGCCGTCCTCGCTCAGCCGCGAGGCGGCATTCTGGTTGATCTTGGCTTCTTCCAGCTTGGCCTGGGCTTCCTCGACCCGCGCCTGCGCCTCCGGCACCCGGCTCCGGGCTTCGCTCAGCCTTGCCCGGGCTTCCTGCAGGGCCGCCCCGCGGGTGCCTGCGTCCAGCACGCACATCGGATCGCCCTGCGACACTTTGGTTCCCTTGCGCAGCGGGGCGGAGGAGACAACTGCCGAAGTCTCGGCGCGGACATCGACCTCGCGCGCGGCCTCAGTCTGGCCCCGAAGAATGACCGCGCTGTCGACCTGCTGCGCCTCGAATCGCCTTACACTGACCTTGACCCGCCGGGTTTCCGGCTGTGGCGCGGCAGCGGGCGTCTCGGGCGCCGCCCCGGCCTGTGCTGCTTCGACCGGCGCATCCGCCGCATCTGCCGCGCCCAACATGGCCATAAGCTGCGGGCGTGCAAGGATCGACATGGCGAGGATGGCAGTCACGGCAATGGCTGCAAGGATAGAGAAAATACGCATCGCGCGGCCTCATGCTTGGGGCGGCTGGCCAAGCCCTCGGCCAGCCGCGTTTTCGGCTATGTAATACTTTAAAAGTGAACTGCCTAGTTTAGTTGAGGGATTTTTTGTGGATTTCTTGCGGGAATCTGTCGAAATGCACGATTTGGTGCAGGTTGCTAGCAGGTTGCTAGCCCTTGGCTTGCTCCCTCCTGCGGGTTAAGAGGTGAAAAACCAAGGACCAGAGGCAGCCCTGATGAGCGACACAGACAGCTTTATCGACGAAGTCAACGAAGAGGTCCGCCGTGACCGGCTGTACCACCTGTTCCGCCGCTATGGCTGGATCGCTGCATTGGCCGTCGTGCTGATCGTGGCGGGTGCGGCCTGGAACGAATACACGAAAGCCCAGAACCGGGCGCAGGCCGAGGCGCTGGGCGACGCGATGCTGGCAGCGCTCGCGACCAATGACGTGGCCGCCCGGGCAGAGCAACTGGCCGGGATTGACCCGCAATCGGCCGAGGCCGGGGCGGTATTGCGGTTGCTGACCGCCGCCGAACAGGTCGAAGCCGGTGAGACCGCCGCCGCTGCCCAGACCCTGGAAAGCCTTGCCGTGGACGGCGATGTGCCGGAAATTTACCGCCAGCTGGCCAGTTTCAAGGCGATGACCCTGCCGGATACCGACATGGCTGTGGAAGACCGCCGCCAGGCGCTGGAGGCGATGGCACAGCCCGGCAACCCGCTGCGGCTGCTGGCCGGTGAGCAACTGGCGTTGCTGGACATCGCGCAGGATCAGCCGGAGGCGGCAATTGCCCGCTACCAGGCCATTTTACAGGATGCGGAAACCACCTCGGACTTGCAACAGCGCGCCCTACAGGTGATTGTGGCGCTGGGTGGAGAACCTGAGCTTGACGAGAACGCGATTGCAGCCGGTGACGCGGTCACCGGGCAAGCGGTCGGAAACTGATCAGAACCGGACAAACGGTTTGGGGTGAGGGCACGAGAATGGGCAGGACCATGATGCAAAAGCAGAACCACGGCAGGGCCCGGATGGTGGGCGGGGCGCTGACAGCGCTGCTGCTTCTGACCGCCTGCGCCGAGGAACAGGTCTATCTGCCGGGCAAACGCGAGCCCGTGCGCTCCATCCTGCAGGACCCGGAACTTGCCGCCCCGCTTGAGGGCGAAGAGAAGGGACCGAACACCAGCCGCGCGATTGCGCTGGGCGGCACCTCGAACAATGCCTCCTGGTCTCACGGCATCGGCACGCCCCAGTACCGCACCACCCATCCCGCGCTGCGCGCCACCGTGCAGCCGATCTGGTCCGTGGACATCGGCGCCGGTGACAGCCGCAAGCAGCGCATTACCGCCGATCCGGTGGTTGCGGGCGGGCGTATCTTCACCCTGGACGCCGACGCGCGGGTCACCGCTGTCTCGACCAGCGGTGAAACCCTGTGGACCCGCGATCTGACACCGGTCACCGACCGGGCCGGGCAGGGCACCGGCGGCGGTCTGGCCGTGGATGGCCAGACGCTTTATGTCTCCATCGGCTACGGGGTGCTGGCAGCACTCGACGTGACAACCGGCGGCGAACGCTGGACCCAGAAGCTCGAGGCCTCAGGCTCGGGCACCCCGACCGTCTATGGCGATCTGGTCTATGTCACCTCGGGCGATGACACCGGCTGGGCGCTGGACAAGGGCACAGGCCGGATCGAATGGCAGGTCGGCGGCAGCAGCAGCGTCAACAATGTGCTGGGCGCACCGGCACCGGCGGTGACGGACAAATTTGTGATCTTTGCCTATGGCACCGGTGAGGTGCAGGGTGTCTTCCGCCGCGGCGGCCTGCCGCGCTGGGACGCTTCCGTTGTGGGCAAACGCCCCGGGCGCGCCCTGTCTTCCGTCTCCGATGTGACCTCCGGGCCGGTCGTGTCGGGCAGCAGCGTCTATGTCGGCAACCAGTCCGGCAGGCTTGCCGCGCTGAACGTCGAAAGCGGCCAGCGTCTGTGGACCGCGCGCGACGGCGCCATCGGCCCGGTCTGGCCGATCGGCGATTCCGTCTTTGCGATCACCGAGTTGAACGAACTTGTCAGGCTGGATGCCGGCGACGGCAGCCGCATCTGGGGCATTCCGCTGCCGAATTTCGTCAAGGACAAGCCGCGGCGCCAGTCCGAAGTGGTGGCGCACCACGGCCCCATCGTGGCAGGCGGCCGCGTGATCATCGCATCCAACGACGGGCTGCTGCGCAGCTTTGATCCCACCAATGGCAGCCTGACCGGCACGGTCGAAATCCCCGGCGGCGCAACCACTGCACCTGTGGTGGCCGGCGGCACCCTCTATGTGGTCTCCACCAAGGGGCAATTGCACGCCTACCGCTAATGGTCTAAAGCGCGAGGTTCAGGGGCCGCATCGGCCCTGTCGGAGCCTTGTGAACCATGTCCTTTACCCTTGCCATCGTTGGCCGTCCCAATGTCGGCAAATCCACGCTGTTCAACCGCCTTGTCGGCAAACGCCTCGCACTGGTTGACGACCAGCCCGGCGTGACCCGCGACCTGCGCGAAGGCGCCGCGCGCCTGGCCGACCTGAAATTCACGGTGATCGACACCGCCGGTCTGGAAGAAGTCACCGACGACAGCCTGCAGGGCCGGATGCGCCGCCTGACGGAACGCGCGGTCGACATGGCCGACATCTGCCTCTTCATGATCGACGCCCGCGTCGGCGTTACGCCCACGGACCTCGTCTTTGCCGAGATCCTGCGCAAACGCTCCGCCCATGTGATCCTCGCCGCCAACAAGGCTGAGGGCAAGGCGGCCGATGCCGGTGTGATCGAAGCCTATTCGCTGGGCCTGGGCGAACCGATCCGCCTGTCCGCGGAACATGGCGAGGGTCTGAATGACCTCTATTCCGTGCTGATGCCGCTGGCCGACGCCCATGCCGACAAGGCCGAGACCGATGCGCCCGAAACGGATGTGGACCTGCCCGAAGACGATGGCGAGATCACCGATGCCGTGCCGGAACCCACCAATGCCAAGCCGTTGCAGGTTGCTGTCGTCGGTCGGCCCAACGCGGGCAAATCCACCCTGATCAACCAGATCCTGGGCGAGGACCGGCTGCTGACCGGCCCCGAGGCCGGGATCACCCGCGATGCGATTTCCCTGCGCACCGACTGGAACGGCGTGCCAATGCGCATCTTTGACACCGCAGGCATGCGCAAGAAGGCCAAGGTGCAGGAAAAACTGGAGAAACTCAGCGTTTCCGACGGGCTGCGCGCGGTGAAATTCGCCGAAGTTGTCGTGGTGCTGCTGGACGCCGAAATCCCCTTTGAACAGCAGGACCTGCGCATCGCCGACCTGGCCGAGCGCGAGGGCCGCGCGGTGGTTGTCGCGGTAAACAAATGGGACATCGAGGAAGACCGCCAGGCCAAGCTGAAGGCGCTGAAGGAATCCTTCGAGCGGCTTCTGCCACAGCTGCGCGGCGCGCCGCTGATCACGGTCAGCGCCAAGACGGGCAGGGGCCTCGACAGGCTGCATGATGCCATCATGCGCGCCTATGAGGTCTGGAACCGCCGTGTGATCACCGCGCAGCTGAACCGCTGGCTCTCGGGCATGATGGAGGCGCATCCGCCCCCCGCGCCGCAGGGCAAGCGGATCAAACTGCGCTACATGACCCAGGCCAAGACACGGCCCCCCGGTTTCGTGGTCATGTGCAGCCATCCTGACAAGGTGCCGGACAGCTATAACCGCTATCTTGTCAATGGCTTGCGGATCGACTTTGACATGCCCGGCACGCCCATCCGCCTTTGGATGCGCGGCCAGAATGGCGCGAACCCCTACAAGGGCCGCAAGAAAGCCAAGCCGTCCAAACTGCGCAAACACACCGAAGGCCGTCGCAAGGACTGAGCGGGGAAACGATTTTTTCAAAAAAATCGGGCCGGAGTTTTCAAAAACTCCGCGCTGGGCCTGTCCACCTGCGCAAAGCCGCGAAGACCATCTCAAGGATCGAGCCAGCGGGCGATTTTTTCAAAAAAAATCGGACCGGAGTTTTCAAAAACTCCGGATCACGTCTCAGCGCCTGCGCATTGCCGCGAGGGTCGGCACCAGCAGCACCACCACGCCACCTGCGGCCAGCCAGGCCACGACCTGCACCGCGTCCCGGTTTGCCACCGCCACAGCCACCAGCGCCCAGATCACCGCCATCCCATAGGTCGGTGCGCGGCGCAGTGCCGATTGCACGAAACAGCCGATGAAAATCGCGATCCCCACAAAAACCAGCGCCGCCGTCTTCTGATCCAGCCAGCCATAGCCGGCCGAGAGCAGCCCCAGTGACACGCAGGCAGCGGCAGACAGCCACCCGGCATAAAGCCCGACCGGCAGCGCAGCCCAGGGCGTATCGGCCACCGGTGCCATGAACAGCGCCGCAAGCGCCGCGATCAGCATCACCCAGATCAGCACCGTTGCCCAGACCGGGCTGGCCAAGGCCACCGCCAGCCATGTGCTGCCCACCGCCAGCGAGATACAAAGCGGCAGGCGCATGTCATGCCACTGCCCGTCGCGCGGGGCACGGACCAAGCCCCAGCCGAGGCCCAGGATCAGCCAGCCGTAAATCACGCTCCAGATCGCAAAGGCATAGCCGGCAGGCTGCACCGGCGGATTGTCCTGGCGGACCGGGAACTGATCCGGGGCGAACCCGGCAAATCCTTCCACCAGAAAGGGCGAGACGGCAAATGCCACGGCCAGCAGGAAGCAAAGGAGAGCGATCGCGGGGCGCAGGGCAGGGGACATCAGGGGGCCTTCAGGTTACGAGGTTTTCCCAAAGATAGCCGTGATGCGCGTCAAGGCAACGCAGGGCGCACCGGCGCCCCGCGCGGCGGGCTGGCGTCAGACCAGCGCGCCCTCGGCCGACAGCAGGGTCTTGCCCCCCAGATAGGGCGCCAGCACCTCGGGCAGCACGACCGATCCGTCTTCCTGCTGGCCATTCTCCAGCACCGCGATCAGGCAGCGCCCCACGGCCAGACCGGAGCCGTTCAGCGTGTGCAGGAACTGCGGCTTGCCGCCATCGCGCGGCTTGAACCGCGCATTCATCCGCCGCGCCTGGAAATCCCCGGTGGTGGAGACGGAGGAAATCTCGCGGTAGGTGTTCTGCCCCGGCACCCAGGCTTCGATGTCATAGGTGCGCCGCGCGCCGAACCCCATGTCGCCGGTGCACAGGATCACGGTGCGGTAGGGGATACCCAGCGCCTCCAGTATGCCCTCCGCACAGCGCAGCATCCGCTTTTGCTCCGCGTCGCTCTCGTCGGGGTGGGTGATGCTGACCATCTCCACCTTCTCGAACTGGTGCTGGCGCAACATGCCCGCCGTGTCGCGCCCGGCACTGCCCGCCTCTGACCGGAAGCACAGCGTATGCGCGGTATAGCGGCGCGGCAGATAGCTTTCCTCGACAACCGTGTCGGCCACGATATAGGTCAGCGGCACTTCGGAGGTGGGCACCAGCCACATGCCTTCCTCGGTGCGATAGCTGTCTTCCCCGAACTTCGGCAGCTTGTCGGTGCCATACATCGCATCGTCCTTGACCAGCACCGGCGGGTTCACCTCCGTGAGGCCGTTTTCCTCCACATGGGTGTTGATCATGAACTGCGCCAGCGCCCGGTGAATGCGCGCCACCGCCCCGGACAGCAGCACGAAACGGCTGCCGGAAATCTTCGCCGCCGTCTCGAAATCCATCGAGGCTGCGACACCCGCGATGTCGTAATGCTCTTTCGGCGCAAAGCCGAAGGCGGGGATCTCGCCCCAGCGGTTCACCTCGACGTTGTCGCCCTCGTCCGCCCCGTCAGGCACGTCATCCGCAGGGGTGTTGGGAATGCGCGCCAGCATGTCGGTCAGCTGCGCGTCCAGCTCCTTGGCCTCGGCCTGCATGGTGGCCACTTCGGCTTTCTTCTCGCCCACCAGGGCGCGCAGGCGCTCGAATTCCGCCTCATCGCCCTTGGCCTTGGCGGCGCCGACCAGTTTGGAGGCGGCATTCTGCTCCGCCTGCGCCGCTTCGGCAGCGGAAATCTTGCCCCGCCGTGCCGCGTCCAGTTCCAGAACAGCGGCCGAGACCGGCGCATCGCCGCGCCGGGCCAGGGCGGCGTCAAGGGCGGCGGGGTTCTCACGGATGGCGCGGATGTCGTGCATGGGATGCGTCCTTGGGCAATTTGAGTCGTTGCGCCGCCTTATGGCGCAGATCGCGCCGGAACGGTAGGCTATTTGGGATCGGCGGGGTCCTGACCGATGGAACGCTGAAAGTCGCGCCATGCGGTGGTGAAGTCGGGCCCGCTCTCATATTTCACGTCAAAGCGCGCAGGCGGGACCACACCGTCGGGCAGTGTCACCGTGCTGTCGCCAAAAACCTCCTCCAAATGATCCGCGATTTGTGGTACATCTGTAAAATCCACAAAGCTCAGCGCCGCACCTCGAAGAGTAGCGGCGCTGAGGCCTGTGCCAGCATCAAACTGCGCCCTGCGGAGGTCCGCCCCCTGCAACTGCGCCTCGAAGAGGTCCGCCCCCTGCAACTGCGCCCCGAAGAGGTCCGCCCCCTGCAACTGCGCCCCACTGAGGTTCGCATGCGCAAGAAACAGGCCGGTCAGGTCGAATTTCTGCAGGTTCATGCCCTTCAAGTCCGGCAGATTGTCCTTTTCTCTTTCCTCTGTGCTGCGGTTCAGGCGGCTCAGGGTTTGGGCCGCATTTTCCATGTCGGACCGGGCGGGTTGCAGGTTGGCGGCCCATTTCCGCAACTCTGTCGGAGACGCGTCTTCTGGCGGCTCCTTGGCCGGAAACTCACGCGACAATTCGCGCAGATAGACGCTCAGCAGCCTGTCCACCCTTGGGCGTAGATCGGGGTTTTCATCGGTCAGCCCCAGAAATCTGTCGATCGCCCCGTTGCGACGTGGAATGTCGTCTTCCCAGCCGTTTTCTGCCTTGTTCTCGGCCCATTTTGTCACCTGTCGCTGCGCATAGAGGTCCGCAACGGCAGTGTTCATCTTGTCATTGTACAGCGATTCTGCGGCGTGTCTGTTCTGATCCCGCGTGAGTTTCAGGCGGGTCAGAGTGACAGGCAGGGCGATGACCGCTGCCAAGACCGTTGTCAACGCGGTGAGCTTCACCAGTGAAAATCGCCAGTTCCAGATGGCGCTGCTTTGCCCCGGCAGCCGTTCGGGGGATGGCAACGGCCCCCAGATCAGGCCAAAGATTGTCCAGAGCAATCCGATGCAGAGCAGCCCGAACAGTACCCCCCAGAATATCGCGCCGAGGACAAAGACGGCGGGGTGCATCATGCGCAGGCCCATGCGGCTTTGCACCGTGCTGAGCGCCTCGCGCTTGGC
Organism: Sulfitobacter sp. G21635-S1; assembly: GCF_027213915.1. NCBI lineage: Bacteria > Pseudomonadati > Pseudomonadota > Alphaproteobacteria > Rhodobacterales > Roseobacteraceae > Sulfitobacter > Sulfitobacter sp. G21635-S1. The sequence continues at coordinate 4,824 of NZ_JAPWGV010000015.1, read as the reverse complement.
CATCTCCTTGGGCATCAGCAACAGAACGACCAGACCGGAGAGGACGACCAAAGCCAAAAGCAGGCCAATTGCCATCAGCACATGTGGGGGCAGGGGGATCGGCACATAGGTCATTTTTGCGGTCCATTCGGGTGATCTGCGTACTATGGCGTGTAAATGGCACCGGTCCAAGCCAAACAGGGCCGTTTGTCGCGCCCTTTCCACCTTGCACATGGACCTCACCGCGCTTAGGTTCCGGCAAAATTCGCGGTCGCGCTCTTTGGGGTCGGCCGGCCCCACCCAGAAGGACCATTTCCATGCAAGGTATCCAGCAATTCGTGCCGCTCATCCTGATCTTCGGGATCATGTATTTCCTGTTGATCCGTCCGCAGCAGAAAAAGGCCAAGGAACATCAGGCGATGGTCGCTGGCCTGCGCCGGGGTGATCAGGTGGTCACCCAGGGCGGGCTGATCGGCAAGGTCGTCAAGGTCAAGGAAGACGGCGAGATCGAGGTCGAGATCGCAGACGGCGTCAAGGTGCGGGTGGTGCAATCCACCATCGCCACCGTGGTTTCCAAGACCGAACCCGCCAAATAACCCGGCTTTCCGGCCGTGATGTAAAGGCAAGAGCATGCTTCAGATTGATCTGTGGAAGCGGATTGTCATTGTCCTGACCTGCGTGGTGGGACTTTGGCTGGCGCTCCCCAACGCGTTTTACAGCCCCGTCGAACAACACAACGACGCGGTCAAGGCCATCGAGCAGGGCGGCGCCACGCCCGAACTTGAAGCGCAGCGCGATCTGTGGCCGGGCTGGATGCCATCGGGTCTGGTCAATCTGGGCTTGGACCTGCGCGGCGGCGCGCATCTGCTGGCGGAAGTCCGGGTGCAGGATGTCTACAAAAGCCGGATGGAGGCCACCTGGCCCGAGGTCCGCGATGCCCTGCGCAGCCTGACCCCGGTGCGCCGGCAGGAGGCCCCGGACGGCGAACTCAGGGTACGCCTGCAGGATGCCTCCAAGATGGCCGAGGCGATGGAGATCCTGCGCGGCCTTGCCCGCCCGGTGCAGACCCTGACCGGGGCCGGGGCCAGCGACATCAACGTGAGCGGCAATGACGGGCTGATCACCATCACCCTCTCCGATGCCGAAAAGCAGGCCACGGATGAACGCACGATGCAGCAGTCGCTGGAGATCATCCGCCGCCGCATCGACGAGGTCGGCACCCGCGAACCCACGATCCAGCGCCAGGGATCGGACCGTATCCTGATCCAGGTGCCGGGCATCGGCTCGGCCGCCGAGCTGAAGGCGATCATCGGCACCACCGCTCAGCTGACCTTCAACCCCGTGGTCAGCCGCGGCACCGATGCCAATGCCAACCCCGGCATCGGCAATTCGCTGCTGCCCTCGCTGGACAACGAGGGCGAATATTACACCGTAGAGACCGCCCCGGTGGTCACCGGCGAGGAACTGGTGGATGCGCAGCCCTCCTTTGACCAGAACGGCTCTCCTGCGGTCAGCTTCCGCTTTGACACCACGGGCGCGCGCAAATTCGGCAAATACACCGCCGAGAACATCGGCTCTCCCTTTGCCATCGTGCTGGATGACGAAGTGATCAGCGCACCCGTGATCCAAAGCCATATTCCCGGCGGCTCCGGCATCATCACCGGCAATTTCACGGTCGAGGAATCGACCAACCTCGCGGTGCTGCTGCGCGCCGGTGCGCTGCCCGCCGGCCTCGACTTTCTTGAAGAACGCACCATCGGTCCGGAACTGGGCCAGGACAGCATCGACGCGGGCAAGGTGGCCACCATCGTGGCCTTTGTTGCCGTGCTCGCCTTCATGTTCATGAGCTACGGGCTGTTCGGCATCTTTGCCAATATCGCACTGGTCATCAACGTCGGCCTGCTGTTCGGCCTGCTCAGCCTGATCGGCGCCACGCTGACCCTGCCGGGGATCGCCGGGATCGTCCTGACGGTGGGCATGGCGGTGGACGCCAATGTGCTGATCTTCGAACGTATCCGCGAAGAGCTGAAAACCGCCAAGGGCCCGGCACGCGCCATTGCACTGGGCTATGAAAAGGCGCTCAGCGCCATCGTGGACGCCAATATCACCACGCTGATCACCGCCGTGATCCTGTTCGCCATGGGCTCCGGCCCGGTGCGCGGCTTTGCCATCACGCTCGGCTTCGGCATCATCACATCCGTCTTTACCGCGATCTTTGTCACCCGTCTGCTGGTGGTGATCTGGTTTGAACGGGCGCGTCCCAAAACAATTGAGGTCTGACATGCGTTTGCGAATGATCAAGGACGACACGAGTTTCGACTTCTTCGCACGCTGGAAGCTCTGGCTGGGCATTTCGGGCCTGATGATGGTCATCGCCTTTGCCTCCTTCCTGATCCAGGGCCTGAACTATGGCATCGACTTTCGCGGCGGCACCACGATCCGCACCGAAAGCCCGCGCCCCGTGGTTGTTGCGGAATACCGCGATGCGATTGACAAGCTGGGGCTGGGCGACATCACCATCACCGAGGTGTTCGACCCCAGTTTCCGCGACGATCAGAACGTGGCGATGATTCGCATCCAGGCGCAGGACGAACAGCAGGCGGTCACCGTCGAAACCATCGAAGCGGTGGAACAGGCGCTGAAAACCGCGCGGCCCGACATCAAGTTCACTTCGGTCGAATCCGTGGGCCCCAAGGTATCGGGCGAACTGATCCAGACGGCGGTGATTGCCGTGGCGCTGGCGATCGGGGCGGTGCTGATCTACATCTGGCTGCGCTTTGAATGGCAGTTTGCCGCAGGGGCCGTGCTGGCCCTTGTCCATGACGTGGTGCTGACGATCGGCATCTTCTCCGAGCTCGAAATCCGGTTCGATCTGGCGATCATCGCGGCACTTCTGACCATCGTGGGCTATTCGCTGAACGATACCGTCGTTGTCTTTGACCGGGTGCGGGAGAATCTGCGCAAGTACAAGAAACGCCCCCTGAAAGAGATCCTGAACCTGTCCATCAATGAAACCATGAGCCGGACATTGATGACCTCCTTCACCACCCTGCTGGCGCTGATCGCGCTCTTTGCACTTGGCGGTGACGTGATCCGGGGTTTCGTCTTTGCGATGATCTGGGGCGTGATCGTGGGCACCTATTCCTCGATCTTCGTGGCCTCGGCGATCCTGCTCTATCTCGGCGTCAAGCGCGACTGGTCCAAACCGGATGCGAATGCAGGCAACCAATACGCCAATATTGACGCCTGAGACACCCGCGCCGGATCGACCGCAGGTTCGGTCCCAGGTGCGGCGCGGATCAGCTTTTGCGCTGCACCATCAGAAACGGGCCTGCGGGTTTCAGCGAAGTGTGATACCGCCAGTACGGCTAGCTTTTCAGTGCCCCGGATTTTCATCATCGGTTTCCGCGGGCAGGGTGCTGGCATCAAATGCAGTGCTCCAGCGGTCCAGCAGCGCGCAATCGCCCTGCAGACGCCGCCATTGCCGCAGCCCGTTGCGCAGCCCGGCGCGCCCGATCCGGGTCGCAGGCTCGGTGATGCTGCCCGGCTCCCGCTCCTGTTCAAGCGCTGCCCGGCACAGTGATTTCGCGGAAAGGTATTCCTGCGAACCCCATGCCTGCAACATTTCCTGAAACCTGTAAAAGGCGGCGCGGTTGAACGCCTTGTCCTCTCCCAGCCGTCCGGAAACCGGGCTCTCGGGGTGATAGCCCGCACAGGGCACCCAGCCTTCGGGGATCGGCGCATTGGCGGAACGGGTGCGCCCCGCGCGCAGAAGTTTTGGCAAGACATGCGTATGTGGCCCCTCGGGCGAGGTGCCGCCGGTATCCGGCCCGCCGATCATCTGAAACACCTCGACCCGGCCCAGCCGGGTCAGGGCAACGCGGTGCGGATGCGCCCTGAGGATGGCAGCCATGGCCGGATTGTCCGGATCCATCAGCGACCGGCCCGCCTTTGCGCTCTGGTCGGTGAAACGGGAGACATCGCGCGAGGTCAGGAAGGCCACGGCATCCTGCATCTTCTGCGCCTCAAGCTCCTGCGCCAGCCAGGCTGCGACATCGCGTTCTTTCGGCAGGTCCGCATTGCGCACCTCGCGCCAGACGATGCGCCGCGCCGTCACGAAACCGGGCTGGTTGATGGCCCAGCTGAGCACCTGCATCTCGCGCTCAAGCTCAAGGCTCAGCCAGGGCCGCACAAGGGTGACGCCGCTCATTCCAGTATGTCCAGCGGCTGAAAGACAAGCCCCGATGCCGTCTCTTCCAGAAAGGCGCTGACGCCAAAGGTGTCGCGGACAAGCGCTGGGGTCAGCACCGCCTGCGGTGGGCCGTCGGCGGCAATGCCGCCCTTGTCGACGACGATCAGGCGGGTGCAGTGCCGCGCCGCCAACCCCAGGTCATGCAGTGACACGATCACCGCGCGCCCCTCCGCCGCCAGATCGGCAAAGCTGCCGCGGTATTCCAGCGCGGGGGATGTCGATTCGCGTCCGTAAAGCGGACTGGAGGAACCGCTGTCCTTCTCGGTCTCAAGCAGCAGGTTCAGCAGATGGCCGGCCTCTGCCACGCTGCGCCCGTCCAGGCCGAAACTCAGCCGGTATTTCAGCGCTTGGGTCCGGGTAAGCGTCGGCGCGCCGCCGTTGAAGGTCGATTCGTATCTGGTGTTCTCATAGGCCAGCCGATGGGTCAGCCGCCCCTCCAGCATCGCATATTCGCCGTAGACCCCTAGGTCGTGTTGACATTCATTGTCGCCCACCCGCGCGAGGGGATTTTGCCGCTGGCGCCCTGATGTGAGCGCAGCAATGTGATCATTGGAAGCGAACATCCGGGATGGCAGAGGCAAAATCCGCCGCGC
>NZ_JAPWGV010000014.1:0-132329 GCF_027213915.1 Sulfitobacter sp. G21635-S1 | reverse complement strand
TGCTGCGCTCACATCAGGGCGCCAGCGGCAAAATCCGTCTCGCGCGGGTGGGCGACAATGAATGTCAACACGACCTAGAAATCTGTCGGTGCGCCGCCTTCGGACTTCCGCCGCGCCACGAAATCCGCCAGTTCGTCGCGGATCGCGATGTCCATCGGGGGCGGTTCGAAACTGGTAACGATATCCTTGAACATGTGATGCGCGCGCTCCGGGGTCCAGATCGCGCCCGCGGCCTCCCAGCCCTCGTAGTTCTTCCAGTCGGACAGGAAGGGCTGGTAAAACGCGGTGGTATAGCGGTCCTGGGTGTGCTGAATGCCAAAGAAATGGCCCGTATTGCCCACCGATTTGATCGCATCCAGTGCGATCTCATCCGGGCCGGTGGCGCAGATCTCGGGCTGCATGTAGCGCTGGATCTGCTGCAGCACCTCGCAATCCATGATGAACTTTTCGGGGCTGGCGATCAGCCCGCCCTCCAGCCATCCGGCGGCGTGATACACCATGTTGGTGCCCGATTGCACCGCGGCCCAGAGCGAATTGGAGGTTTCCCACATCGCCTGCCCGTCCGGCACATTGGCGGCGCAGACGCCGGAGGACCGCAGCGGCAGGCCGTAGAAGCGGGCAAGCTGCCCGGTCATCTGGGTCGCGCGCATGTATTCCGGCGTGCCAAAGGCGGGGGCACCCGATTTCATGTCCACGTTGGATGTGAACGTGCCGATCGCGACCGGGCAGCCGGGGCGGATGATCTGCGCCAGCACCACGGCGCAAAGCGCCTCTGCCAGCGATTGCGCCACGGCGCCGGACATGGTGACAGGGGCCATGGCACCGGCCAGGGTGAAGGGGGTCACCACCAGCCCCTGCCCGCGCCGCGCCAGCCGCATCCAGCCGTCCATCATCGGAAAATCGTGTTTCAAGGGCGAGGTCGAATTGATGTTGGTGTACATATGCGGGGTGGCGTCGAATTCGTCATGGGTCAGACCACCCGCGATGCGCACCATTTCCATCACATCCTCGACCCGCTCGCGGCCCAGCGAATAGGCGTGCATGACCTTGTCGGTCAGCGTCAGCTTGTCATAAAGCACGTCAAGGTGCCGCACCGAAGCATGTACATCCACCGGTTCGACGGGATAGCCGCCCGCAAAGTGGATGCAGTTGAAATACTGTGTCAGCTTCAGCAGGTCGCGGCACATCTCGCGGGTGCCGGGGACCTTCTTGCCAATCGCCATATCCCAGTAGTTGGGCGGTGAGGACACATTGCCGAACAGCAGGTTCCTGCCGCCCACGGTGATCCGGCGGTCCGGGTTGCGCGGGGTCAGGGTGAATTCGGCGGGGGCCTTGCCCACCCATTCCATCACGAAGTCGCGCCCCATGCGGACATTCTCGCCATTGACGGTGCAGCCCGCCCTGCCCAGGATTTCCAGCGCCTCGGGGTTCAGAAACTCGATCCCGATTTCTTCCAGTATCCGCATGGCACCATCGTGGATCGCCGCGATGCCTTCTTCGTCCAGAGGTTCGGTGGGGCGGTCGATGTTGACCGGCGGGTTCCAGGGCATCTGCTCGATGACCGCGCTGCCACGCCGGGTCTTGGCCCCCGCGCGCCCGCCGCTGCGCGTTTTGCGTCTGGGTTGGGTCTCTGTCATGGTTGCTCTCCTGAGGTTGCTCTCAGAAAGCCCCAGCCCAGCGCCCACATCCGTTCCGTTCGCGACGAAGGATGTCGCTTCCGGGCCGCCGTTAGCCGGTAATCGGGTGGCGGGCGTCAAGCCAGGCGGGCAGATGGCCGATATCGGGCAATACGGCATCGGCCAGCGGGGCCAGCGTTTCCGCCGTGGCCATGCCGGTGAGGACCGCGACACAGATCATGCCGGCGGCGCGCCCAGCCACCAGATCATGGGTGCTGTCGCCGATCATGGCGATCCGTTCGGCCGGCAGGCCGGTCGCCTCGGCAAAGGCCCGCATCTGGCCCGGCTCCGGCTTGCCGCCATGGCCACTGTCGAAACCGGCGATGAAATCGAACTGGTCCTCGATCCCCGCCGCCGCCAGATGCGCCCGTGCAGGCACGATGGCATCATTGGTCGCCACCCCCAGCGCCAGGCCGCGTCCGCGCAGGCCCTTCAGCAAGGGAATCAGCGGCACCGCCTCGCGCTGCGGCGCGCGGGCGGCTTCCTCGTTCAACACGCCGATCAGCTGCGGGCCGGAAAGTTCGGGAAAAAGCGGCAGGAGCGCCGCCGTCACCTCTCCCGGTGTGCCCGCGATGACGATGCTGTCAGGCGCGAAGACGGCTGCATCATAGTCAAATCCGATCCTTGCGCCCGCCTGCAACGCGCGGTCGTGGTCGCCGCCGCACAGCCGGGTCAGAAAGGCAGCGGCCCAGGCCTCCCATGTGGCGGCAAAGTCGAACAAGGTGCCATCCTTGTCAAAGAGCAACCCTTTGATTTCATTCATGTCCAATTCACCTGCTCGCCACCGGGCAAGGCCGCCCGTGCCATCATCGGCCTGTCATAGGATGCTTTCACCGCGTCACAGAAAGCCACCACCCAGGCATCATCCATCATCAGGAAATCGAGCACACCGCCCAGGAAGGCGGGATCGGCCGCGCGTTCGCGCAGATCGGTCTCGGAGGTCCCGGTGCTGCCCAGGAACACCGGCAGAAGATCATCATTGCCAACCAGCCAGGCCAGCGCCTGCAGGGCAAAACTTTCGGCGGACTCCCGCGTATCGGACATGGCTCTTCCGTTTTTTAAGGTTCCAGCAACGCTTTGTTAACCAATGGGTTCAAGAAAGAACCTATGGAATGCGTTCTTACATCACGCGGAGGTCGGGGGCATGCAAGCTAGAATCCTCATCGCCGACCCGATTGTCACCAACCGCATCGTGCTGAAGGTCAAACTGGCCAGCGCGTTCTATACCGTCATTCAGGCGGGAACGATGGCCGAGGCCACGGAAATCGCGCTTTCCGATGCGCCGGACCTGATCATCAGCGCCTTGGAACTGCCCGACGGATCGGCGGCGGAGCTTTGCGCTCAGCTGGCCAAATGGTCGCAGACCCGGCAGATCGGCATCCTGGCCCTGGCCGGTCAGATCGACCATGCCACACGCATGACCACGCTGGAGGCGGGTGTGCATGATATCCTGGTCAGACCCTATGACGAGACCCTGCTGCTGAGCCGGGTGCGCAGCCTGATCCGCACCTATAATGCAGAGGCGGAGTGGCAGATCCGCGACGATACCACGCGCGCATTGGGCTTTGCCGAACCGGAGGTAACCTTTGGCCCGCAGGGCGAATTCGTGCTGGTGGGGCAGGACCGGACCACAATCCAGCGATGGGCCATCGGGCTGCGCCCCCTGCTGGGCGGCAAGGTCACGCTGGCCAGCGACAAGGAGATCATGGGCAAACGGCTGGACAAGGGCCCGCCGGACGTCTTTGTCCTTGTGATCGGGCCGGAGACCGCCGGGTCCGGCGACAGTCTGAGGCTGATCTCGGCCTTGCGGACAAATGCAAGGTCGCGGCATTGCGGCATCCTTGTCCTGCAGACGCAGCCCGATGCCACATTGGCAACCAATGCGCTGGACATGGGCGCGGACGACCTGATGACCGATGGTTTCGACGCGGCCGAACTTGCCCTGCGGCTCAAGGCCTTGCTGCGGCGCAAACTCCTGTCGGAAAAGCTGCGCCAGACTGTCCGGACGGGGCTGAAAGCGGCGATGTATGACCCGCTCACCGGGCTTTACAACCGGCGCTATGCCATGCCGCATCTGGTGCGCGTGGCCGAACAGGCGCGCAGCACGGGACGCCCCTTTGCGGTGATGGTCTGCGACCTGGATCATTTCAAACGCATCAATGATCTTTACGGCCATGCCTCGGGCGATGCGGTGCTGGTCGAGGTGGCCGAACGGCTGCGCAGTTCCCTGCGGGCGATGGACATGGTGGCCCGGATCGGGGGGGAGGAATTCATGATTGTCATGCCCGCCACCACCCTGCCCGAAGCGCGCCAGGCGGCGCTGCGCCTTTGCGACCTGATTGGCGGAAGCCCCTTCGACCTGCCCGGCAGCGCCGATCCGGTCCGCATCACCATCAGCATCGGCATGGCGCTTGATACCCAGCCCCAATCGCCGGAGGAGGCGGGCGATGCCGATATCTCGGCGGAGGATGCGGGGGCCAGGCTGATGGATCAGGCGGACAAGGCGCTTTACGCCGCCAAGGTCAAGGGCCGCAATCAGGTCAAGCTTGGCCGTCCCGCCGCCTGAATTGCCGCCGCCTGAACTGCCGCCGCCTGAACCTCCAATATCACCATGATCGCAATTGCGGCGGGGTCCGAATTCATTCCGCCTGACGGGGCCAGCGCCGTGCATCCGGCGCGCCAAGCGCTGCCACCACCGGAGCAAGCAAGCGCCGGGGCACCATCATCAGAAGCGCCGGCGCATCAACCGTGACCGTCATCGGCCCGGTAGCATGGTTCGATGTGCCGGACTGGACGCCGGGCGCGAAATCAAGCCCGTCGAGCGGCCAGTGCAACCCGGTGCTCTGCGCCGTGACCGGGGCCAGCGGAAACAGGGAGATCACCTCGGCGCGTTCGGTCGGCAGGCTGATGCGCGGCGGGGCAAGAAACAAAAGCTCCTCTGCCCCGATCAGCACACAGGGGCGATCCGCGCAGACCATCAGCGTGTGCAATGCCGCCAGCTGGTGGTCGATCCGCCCGCCGGTAAAGCCCACCGCGATGACAACGGGGGCCGTGATGCGGGTCAGCGCCTTTTCGAAATCCGTGCTGTCCTGTTCCGCGATCAGATGCAGGTGACCCGCCGGTATCGCGCGCCGCGTTTCGGGCGAAAGCGAGTCGAAATCGCCGATCACGGCTTCGGGCATGATCCCGGCTGCAAGGGCAAGTGCCGCGCCGCCATCCGCTGCAACGCAGCGGGGCGCCAGCGTCAATGCTTTGTGAAGATCTTGTGGCGTAGCCTGCCCACCACCGACCAACGTGATTGGACCCTTCCCGTGAACAATGCCCTTCGTTTTGGCGACAATGCCGTCAATCATGGCTCATTTGCCCTTATTCCGGAAACAGATCACATTCTGGCCTTAAAATGATACGATGCCTTGCACAGATTCGGACCTCTTTGGTCTTGGACATCGTGGTAAACAGATATCTGCAGAACCGCAGAGGACGAGCATCCGATGATGAGTAACAACAAGATCCTGACCGTCTCATATGGCACGTTTTCGTGCACGCTGGAAGGTTTCGATGACAGCTTCGGCACCATGAAGGCGATTGCGGAGTATTTCCGCGATCTGGCGGCAGATGACCGTTACTTTGGTGCAGAACCTCCGCAGCCCGATGCCGAAATGCTGACGCGGATTGCTCAGAAGGAAATTTCGCGCCGGGTTCAGGCCCGCGAGCATGATGGCAAGATCGTGCTGAGCGCGCTGGAAGATCACAGCGATGCGCCCGAACAACCCGCAGCCAAGGCACCGGAAGCCGCTCAGGCAGAGGCCAGCGCGCCTGCTGCCGCCGGTATCGCAGCGCTGGCCGGCGCCGCCGAACCAGCCGCCGCTGCCCCCGTTGAAGCAGCCCCTGCACCTGTCGATGAGGCTGACGCCGCCATCGCCGCAGAAGCGCATGTTGACCTGGCCGATCTGGCCCGGGAAGAGCCGGCCGGGGCTGACAGCGACGCACCCGCAGAAGAGACAGCAGCGCCGGAACCGCTCCGCGACCTCACCGAAGAGGCCGTGGCCAGCACGGCACCCGAGACCTCCGTTCAGGACGAAGACGAGAACGATATCGTTCCCGGTCAGCCCGATTCGGAGGTCGAAGCCTTCTTTGCCGAAAACGCGGCAGAGGGTTCCGTCTCTGACGATTTCGAGGATGACCTGGCAGAGGCCGCCGAACTGGCCGGGACGGCAGAGCCGGTTGCCGCTGCCCCGGCAGCCCCCGCGCCCGACAGCATCGCCGCCAAGCTGCAGCGCATCCGTGCGGTTGTGGCGCAGCATGACGATGCCGACGACGAAGAGGCCTATGCCGAAGACGAAGATGCCATCGCAGGCAGCCGTGCCGCGGCTGCGTTTGACGATCTGGAAGACACCGCAGAGGATGACCACGCCGATGACAACGCGGAGCAGGATCTGATCGCCCGCGCCCGCCATGACATCGAAGACGCGCTTGATGCGGATGACGCGGCGGATCAGGCCGAAGCGGAAGACGATTACAGCGACATCCTGAACCGTCTGGCGATGGATGATGATGACGCCGTGGCGGAGGCCGTGGAAGACGAGGCCGAAGGTGAGGACGACGGGTCTTCCGAGGTCGAGGATGCACTGGCGAACCTGTTTGACGACGAGGACGAGGCAGAGGCAGAGATCGCGGAAGCCGCCGAAGCGGAGGATGCCTTCGACGCCATCGAGGATGCCGAGGTAGAAGCCGCGCTTGCGGCCGAGCCCGAAACCGCCCCGCAGCCCCGCGCCCGCGTGATCAAGGTCAAGCGCGCCGATCTGGAAGCGGCGATCAACCGTGGCGAGCTGGAAGAATACGACGACGAGGAAGACGACGATTTCGACATGTCCGACCTGGATGATGTGGACCGGGCGCTTGACGATCTGGCGCCTTCGAAATCGGCCGACACCTCGCTTTCGCCCGAAGACGAACAGGAACTGGCCCGCGAACTGGCCGAGCTTGAGAAAGACATCGAAGGCGACAATATCCTGCCGGTCAGGCAAAAGGCCGATGACCGCGCGGCCGGCACGTCCCGGCACACCCTGCCCGCCATCGAGGATGAAGCAAGCGACGACATGTCCCGCCTGATGGCCGAAGCCGACCATCACATGGACGAGCCCGAAAGCACGACACGCCGCAATGCCTTTGCCCATCTGCGTGCCGCGGTTGCGGCCAAGAAGGCTGATGGCGGGATCGGCACCGATGCCGAGCAGGAAAAGAAGGACCGCGCCTTCCGCTCCGACCTGGCAGAGGTTGTGCGCCCGCGCCGCCCGGTTGGGTCCGGCAACCGCACCGCCCGGCCCGAAGAATCGCGTCCCGCACCGCTGAAACTGGTGGCCGAACAGCGCATCGACGTTGAAAAGACCCGTGCCGCGGGCCCGGTGCGTCCGCGCCGTGTTTCCGCCGTTGTGACAGAACCGAAGGCCACCGCCGAGGGCACCGTGAGTTTTGCGGAATATGCCGAGGAGATGGGCGCGCATTCCCTTCCCGAACTTTTGGAAGCGGCAGCGGCCTATATGTCCTTTGTCGAAGGGTTCGAGCAGTTCTCCCGCCCGCAACTGATGACAAAGGTGCGTCAGGTCGGCCCGGAAGAGGGTTTCAGCCGCGAAGACGGTCTGCGGTCCTTTGGCCAGCTGCTGCGCGCGGGCAAGATCGAAAAGATCAAGGGCGGGCGGTTCACCGTCTCCGAGGATATCGGTTATCGCCCCGACCAGCGCGCCGTGGGGTAACCCCGGCGCACCCGCTGCGAAATGGCCGCCCCTCAGGGCGGCTGAGGCTGCTGAAAAAGCACGTTCCTGCACCCGCTCCCCCCGAAACAACGAAATCGTTCTTCCACGACGCCAGCCACAAGCCTTGGCGCGGGCTGAAAGCCCGGGCCGCGCCCGACCCTCCCCCCGGGAGGGCGCTTTTGGTGACTTCTCGTATCACACTGACAACATTGATATTTGTTAGGGAAGCGCTCCGAATGCGCGTCTCAATGCGCCCTCCCAGGCTCGGGCGCGGCCCTTCGTTCGAAAACGGAACGCAGAGCGCAGAAGAACGAATTACCTCCGGCGGCAGCCGTTTCCGGGTTTGTCAGCAATCTGGGCCGCCCCTCGGGGCGGCTTTTTCATTTCAGATCAGAGCCTTGCGGATGTCTTCAGTAAACGCGGCAGCTTGCCGGACAAGGGCGGCGGAGCTGCCCCGGGGACCTTCGCGTCAGATTTGCGGCTCAATGAACATTGCTGCCTTGCCCGCAGCCGCTTCAATCGTCGCGCGCTTCCGGGTCCGCCTGACCGATCCCCTTGAACACAAACTTGAACGGGATCGCCCAAAGCACCCCAAGACCCACGTAGATCGCGAGTTCCACGAGAATCGAGGGCCGGTCGAAGAGCGCCACCAGGTTCAGCGCCACGACGATATAGAGCGGCAGACCGACCAGCAGAATCACCAATGCCCAACGGCGGCGTGCCTTATAGCTCAGGGCCATGAAGCCTCCTCAGTCCGCGAAGGGATCGGTGACCAGAATCGTGTCTTCCCGCTCCGGCGAGGTGGAGAGCAGTGCCACGGGACATTGGATCAACTCTTCGACGCGGCGCACGTATTTGATTGCCTCGGCGGGCAGATCGGCCCAGCTGCGCGCGCCTTCGGTCGATTGCGACCAGCCCGGCATTTCCTCATAGACCGGGGTGCAGCGCGCCTGCTGATCTGCGGCGGTGGGCAGATATTCCAGCGTCTTGCCGTCCAGCTCATAGCCGACGCAGATCTTGAGGGTTTCAAACCCGTCCAGCACATCCAGCTTGGTGAAGGCGATGCCGTTCACGCCGGATGTGGCGCAGGTCTGGCGCACCAGCACGGCGTCGAACCAGCCGCAGCGGCGCTTGCGCCCGGTGACGGTGCCAAATTCATGCCCCCGCTCGCCCAGGCGCTGGCCATCCGCGTCGTGCAGTTCGGCGGGGAAAGGCCCCTCGCCCACGCGGGTGGTATAGGCCTTCACGATGCCGAGGACAAAGTCGATGGAGCCGGGCCCGATGCCGGTGCCGGTTGCCGCCTGACCCGCGATCACATTGGAGGAGGTGACAAAGGGATAGGTGCCAAAGTCGATATCCAGCAGCGCGCCCTGTGCGCCCTCGAACAGGATCCGCTTGCCCGCCTTGCGCTGTTCGTTCAGCACCTTCCAGACCGGTGCCGCATATTCCAGAACCGCCGGGGCGATCTCTTTCAGCGCCGCGATCAGCGCGTCGCGGTCCACCGGCTCAAGCCCCAGACCCCGGCGCAGCGCGTCGTGATGCACCAGCGCGCGGTCCACCCGCAGTTCCAGCGTCGCCTCATCCGCCAGATCGGCCACACGCACCGCGCGGCGGCCCACCTTGTCCTCATAGGCCGGGCCGATGCCGCGCCCTGTCGTGCCGATCTTGGCCACCGAATTCTGCGCCTCGCGGGCGCGGTCCAACTCGCCGTGGATCGGCAGGATCAGCGATGTGTTTTCGGCAATCATCAGGGTCTCGGGGGTGATGGTGACACCCTGGCTGCGCAGCCCTTCGATTTCCTTGACCAGATGCCAGGGGTCCAGCACGACACCATTGCCGATCACGCTCAGCTTGCCGCCGCGCACGATGCCCGAGGGCAGCAGGCTCAGCTTGAAGACCTCACCGTCGATCACCAGCGTATGGCCCGCGTTATGCCCGCCCTGGAAACGCGCGATCACATCGGCACGCTCGGACAGCCAGTCGACAATCTTGCCTTTTCCCTCGTCGCCCCACTGGGCTCCGACAACAACGACATTGGCCATATTGAACTTCCCCTTTTGGCAACCGGCCTTGCTATAACGTCGAAGCGGCGCGGGTGAAACTGAAAAACGCGGCATTGCACCGAAGGCCGCATTTTCCGGCGCGCTGCGGGCAGGGAGAGCCATGGACTTTCCCCGCGCGAGAGCGGTAATTTCAGCGTGAAACGGTGAAAGGGGCTGCAATATGGGTTTCGTGATGCGCTGGGTCTGCGCCTTTGTCCTGCTGGCAGTGACCTTCAATCCGACCGAATACAATTACACCAACTGGGTGATGGATTACGGCAGCGCCAATATGTCCATCGCGGTGCTGCTGGGGCTGTTGCTGCTGATCGGCTACATCATCTATCTGCGCGCCACCCTGCGCTCCATCGGGGCCTTCGGCATGTTGCTGGTGCTTGCGGTCGTGGGGGCCGCACTTTGGGTGCTTTATGATCTGGGGGTGCTGCGGCTGGACAATTCCAGCTTCAATGTCTGGCTGTCGCTGGTCGCACTCAGCTTTGTCCTGGGCATCGGGCTCAGCTGGAGCCATGTGCGCCGGGCGCTCTCCGGTCAGGCCGATATGGATGATGTGGACGAATAACGGGACGCTTAGGCTCTGGACTCATTAATCTTACACGCTCAGTTTGACAGATTTTTTCGCAGACCAGGAACATCTGCGCAGGAATAGTGGTTCTATTTCAAGCAGATGTGACGCAAGCTGCGGGAAAATCCGTCAAACCCGAAGGGCGGTGATTTCACTTCATTTCAATGTCTTGGGTCGTTTGCAAATAGAACCACTATTGGCTGCACGCCCCAAACCATTGAAATTTCGTGAAATCGCCGCTGAGCATGTAAGATTAATGGGTCCAGAGCCTAACGGGACGGCGGGCGGGGCGCGCTGGCGTCAGCCAGCAGCGTCGTCCAGCCGGACGGGCGCGCCATGCGGGGTGCGCAGATAGGCTGCTTCCCAGGCGTCCCGCAATGCCGCGACATCGCCGGAATCGGCGAGGCCCGTCTCTGCCAGGAAAACCTCAAGCGTTTCCAGCCAGGCGGCAAAGTAATCCTCGCCGCCGTTCAATTCCCGCGCCAGACCGTGCCGCCGCAGGGTTGCGCCGAAACGCGCCGCCCAGTCGCCCCAGCTGAACTGGCCGGATTCGTTCAGATGTACCGTCAGGGCAAAGACCTGCGCATGCCAGGGTGCCTCGAACACCGGTTCGGGCCGGGTCATGGGGCAGCGCTCAGATAGCTTTGCCACAGGTCCACCACCACCTCGTCATCCGGGTGTTCGGGGTGGGCCCAAAGTTCGGAGGCCGGGAAAACCACGGCATAAAGCGGCTCGGGCGCCTCGCCCTGCCCATGGGCATTGCTGTCGGGAAAGACATGTGACCCGTGCAGCCGCAGGATGCGCCCCCGCGCCCCTGCCGCATAGCCGGGCAGCCGTGTATGCCCGCCCGGCACCACGGCGTTCTCGGCCTGCGCCCGTGTCACCACCGCGTCGCCTGCCGCAAAGAGCGGCTTCACCGCGCTGGGGCGCTCCACCGGGCCGCCGCGCGCCAGAACCTCGGCCACCCTGGCACGCGTCAGCACCTTGTCCGCCAGGGGGCTGGGCCCTGCCTCTGCCGCGCCTGCCATTTCGTCGCGGGTGACAAGGCCCCGTTCCACCAGCAGGTTCGCCAGCGCCGCCATCCACTTTTCATAATAGGAGAACCGCGCGTAATCCTTTGGAGCCAGGCGTTCCCGCGCATGGCGCGACATGTCGATGTTCCATTGCCCCAATGGGCCGGTCGCCACGGTGACCGCCATGGCACGCGGGTGCCAGTCTGCGTGAAAGATCACGCTTTCGTCTTCGGGCACCACCGCGCCGTCGCCGAACCGCCCGCCCATGTCGTGGACGCGGGTCACGCGGCTGCGCCAGTATGGTTGTGGACGCGCGCCATGGCTGCCGCGCCAATATGGTTGTGGACGCGGGTCACGCGGCTGCGCCAATATGGTTGTGGACGCGCGCCATGGCTGCCGCGCCAATATGGTTGTGGACGCGGGTCACGCGGCTGCGCCAATATGGTTGTGGACGCGCGCCATGGCTGCCGCGCCAATATGGTTGTGGACGCGGGTCACGCGGCTGCGCCAATATGGTTGCAGAGGCTGGTCATGGCTGCCGCGCCAGGCCGGTGCCGATCATGCTGTCGCGGCTGACAAGGGCCATCAGCGCCTCCTCCTCCATGCCTTCGGTGCCCTCGGGCCTGCGCGGGATCACCAGATAGCGCATCTCGGCAGTCGAATCCCAGACCCGCACCGCTGTTTCCGGCGGCAGTTCAACCCCGAATTCCGCCAGCACCTTGCGGGGTTCGCGCACCACGCGGGCGCGGTAGGCATCCGATTTGTACCAGCCCGGCGGGATCCCCAGGAGCGGCCAGGGATAGCAGCTGCACAGGGTGCAGACGACCATGTTGTGCTGCTGCGCGGTGTTCTCGACCGCCATCATATGTTCGCCCTGACGCCCGTAGAACCCCATCTCGGCCACCACGGCGGTCGCATCCGCCATCAGGGCGGCGTGAAATCCCGGATCGCGCCAGGCCCGCGCCACCACCCGCGCGCCGTTGCGCGGACCGATCCGGTTTTCATAGGTGTCGATGATTTCATCCACCGCCGCCGGGTCGATCAGCCCCTTGCGCGTCAAAAGCGTTTCAAGCGCCTTGACCCGCAGGGCGGGGTCGGAGGGCAGCAGGCTGTGCGGTTCATCATGATCGTGTGGCATGGCCAATCATTGCCAAAGGCCCGCGCGCTTGTCCATGGGCTGAAACCGGCCCGATCGGCCAAGTCCTTCTGATTTCAGATCACTTTACAGGCGAAATGCGCCGAAAAATATGTTATACAGATTGCATGAAGCGAGTCTGATACACCTCATTTCCAGGGAAAACCTCTTAAACAAAGGCGTGGTTGAGCACCGCTTCGAGAAAGACCGCCCACCGCAATGGGCGGTCTTTGTTTTGGGCCGGACAGCGGGGTTTCACCGCCGACCCGCGGCTGATGTGCATCGGGCCAATCCTCCCTTGCCCCGCGTGGCAAAGACGCCTAGATACGCCCAAACTAAATCGAAAGCGGTCCCATGGAAAACGTCCTTCTGATCATCCACCTTCTGCTGGCCCTTGGCCTGATTGCGGTTGTCCTGCTGCAGCGGTCAGAGGGTGGCGGTCTTGGCATGGGCGGCGGCGGTGCCGTTTCGGGCCGCGCGGCGGCAACCGCATTGGGCAAGCTGACATGGCTGCTGGGCGCGGCGTTTCTGGTCACGTCGATTTCGCTGACCATCATCGTGGCGCAGAAATCTTCGGGGGCTTCCGTCATCGACCGTCTGGGCGCGGCACCGGCCACCCAGTCCGAAGATGGCGGCACAGCACCCGCAAGCGATAACCTGCTGCCGCCGACGGCGGATGACAATGCACCGCTGGTGCCCGCAGCCGATTAACCTGCAAACACAATACCTTGAGGATGGGATGATTTTCGCAACATGATGTTGCGGGCGACTCTTGCCTCGACCAACCGAATCCTGTTAGGCTTAAGTCCCGTGGTGTTGCGGTTTTCTGCAACGCATCTGGCTGGTTTTTGCCACAGAAATGCGAATACACGGGGGCTGTCCGAACATGGCGCGATATATATTCATCACCGGTGGTGTGGTCTCTTCACTGGGCAAGGGGCTGGCCTCCGCGGCGCTGGGGGCCTTGCTGCAGGCGCGGGGCTTTTCGGTGCGGCTGCGCAAACTGGACCCTTACCTGAACGTCGATCCCGGCACGATGTCGCCGTTTGAACATGGCGAAGTCTTCGTCACCGATGACGGGGCGGAAACCGATCTCGACCTGGGCCATTACGAACGCTTCACCGGGGTCCCCGCAAGGATGACCGATTCCGTCTCCTCCGGCCGCATCTATTCCAACGTGCTGGAGAAAGAGCGCCGCGGCGATTACCTGGGCAAGACCATCCAGGTGGTGCCGCATGTTACCAATGAAATCAAGGACTTCCTCAACATCGGTGACGATGAGGTCGATTTCATGCTCTGCGAGATCGGCGGCACCGTGGGCGACATCGAAGGCCTGCCCTTTTTCGAGGCGATCCGCCAGTTCAGCCACGACAGACCGCGCGGGCAATGCATCTTCATGCATCTGACCCTCCTGCCCTACCTTGCCGCCTCCGGCGAGTTGAAGACCAAGCCGACCCAGCACTCCGTCAAGGAATTGCAGAGCATCGGCATCGCTCCCGACATTCTCGTCTGCCGCTCGGAACAGCCGATCCCGGAAAAGGAACGCGAGAAAATCGCCCTGTTCTGCAACGTCCGCAAGGAATCCGTTGTTGCCGCCTATGACCTGAAGTCGATCTACGAAGCACCGCTGGCCTATCACGCGCAGGGGCTGGACCAGGCGGTGCTGGATGCCTTCGACATCTCTCCGGCGCCACGTCCGGACCTGGCCATGTGGCACGATGTCTATGACCGCATCCACAACCCCGAGGGCGAGGTGAAGATCGCCATCGTCGGCAAATACACCCAGCTTGAGGATGCCTATAAATCCATTGCAGAGGCGCTGACCCATGGCGGCATGGCCAACCGGGTCAAGGTGCGCGTCGAATGGGTGGATTCAGAGATTTTCGACAAGGCCCAGGATGTCGGCCCGCATCTGGAAGGGTTCCACGCCATCCTCGTGCCCGGCGGTTTCGGCGAGCGCGGCACCGAGGGCAAGATCAAGGCGGCGCAATATGCCCGCGAACACAAGGTGCCCTATCTGGGGATCTGCCTGGGCATGCAGATGGCGGTGATCGAGGCGGCGCGCAACCTGGCCGGCCTGAAGACCGCGGGCTCCGAGGAATTCGACCACGAAGCCGGGAAAAAGCGTTTCGAGCCGGTGGTTTACCACCTCAAGGAATGGGTGCAGGGCAACCACAAGGTCGAACGCAAGCTGGGCGACGACAAGGGCGGCACCATGCGTCTGGGCGCCTATGACGCGGTGCTCAAGGCCGGGTCCCGCGTGGCCGAAGCCTATGGCACCACCCAGATCGACGAACGCCACCGCCACCGCTACGAGGTGGACATCGCCTATCAGGAAACGCTTGAGAAAACCGGTCTGGTGTTTTCCGGCATGTCCCCGGACGGCCGCCTGCCCGAGATCGTGGAATGGCCCGATCACCCGTGGTTCATCGGTGTGCAATTCCATCCGGAGCTGAAATCCAAACCCTTCGCCCCGCACCCGCTGTTCAAGGATTTCGTCCGCGCGGCCAAGGAAAATTCGCGGCTGGTCTAGGGCGTTTCAGCGCCACAGGGACGACATTGAAAGAAAGCGGGCATGGCGGTTGAACCTGCCAGCCGGGCCTCGGGCAAGGACGGCCCACACCGGGCAGCGGGGCGGCAAACCCTCCCGTCTTGCGGGAATGACGCATTGGCAGTAGCCTTGGCGGCATTTCACCTCCGCCATTTCAGAAAGCCATACCCATGCAAGTCTTTCAGACCGGTGCCGACCGGTATCAAAATGCGTCAGAAGACCCCTATGCGAAGATCAACCAGCGCACCCTCGCCTTTTTCGTAGGCTTGGTTGCGCTTGGTCTGCCCACCATCATGCTGATCGGCGTGTTCAACCCGGTCTGGCCGACCTGCTACCGTGCCTCCATCAGCCATTATTATTACGCGCCCTTCCTGGGCGGCCCATTCATCGGGGCGCTGGTCTTTATCGGCACCTATCTGTGGGTCTATCAGGGCGAGGACAAGGACGGCGCGGAGGGGCGTCTGGCCACCTGGGCCGGCATATTTGCCATTGGCGTGGCCCTGTTCCCCACCTCCGGCTTTGGCTGCGATGCGGACAGCTTCACCGCCCGCGCCATGGTCAGCTTTGGCCCCGATCCCGACCATCTGGACCTGATCAAGGTGCCGCCCATCGACGGGCTGCCCGATCTTGCGCCCTACTTCCGGCTCACCTCCTTTTCGGCCAGCCTGCATTACGCCTCGGCGGCGCTGCTGTTTTCGTTCCTGGCCTGGTTCGCGCTGGTGGTCTTTACCGCCGTGGAGCCGCATCAGCGCAATCCCGACGGGTCGCTGAAACAGGCCAAGATCATCCGCAACAGCCTTTATATCGCCTGTGGCGGCATCATGATCTTCTGCATCCTGGCGATGGGGCTTTACGCGGCGCTGGGGGCCTGGACCAGCCTTGACCTGTCCTGGTGGCCCCGCGCGCGGCTGACCTTCTGGTTCGAGACGGTGGCGCTCTGGGCCTTCGGGCTGTCCTGGATGGTCAAGGGCCGGTTCTGGGGCCGCGCGCTGGAGGATGCCCGCTGTTGAATGCCATGCGAAAGTGACTCGAACCGAGGGATTTCCTGAATCTTGTCGGACGGCCGTGCCAGGCAATTCCGACTCAAATGCCAGTAATTGCCGACCCGAAGCGGACCTTCTGCGCGGCACAGCGGGTGTCTGCTCAGCGGGCATTGCTGCGAAACGTCAAGCCGCGCATCGACGGGCCGTGGTGCGGCGATCCGACCTCAGTGACTGGCACTTTATGGCAGCCAAGCACATCCTAACTAACGATGTGGCATTAGAGCAGCCAAATCGCCGCGCCGGGGGGAAGCGGAAAGGGCTCTTTCCCGTCCTGCGCCGCAAAGCGCGCGAACGGCAGCTTCTCCCTGGCAGAAGCAATCCGGGTCAACGACCTGACAGGAAAGCCGCTTTAGTCTGACACCTGACACCCGCGAAAGCTGAGCCCTTGCCACGCCGCTGCAATCCACTACACCCGTGCCATGCTGAGTTACCAACATATCTACCACGCGGGGAATCTCGCGGATGTTCACAAACACGGGCTGCTGGCCTGGATGCTGGCCTACCTTACCCGCAAGGACAAGCCGCTGACCTATCTGGAAACCCACGGCGGCCGCGCGCTTTACGATCTGGACGCTGAAGCCGCGCGCAAGACCGGCGAGGCGGCGCAGGGTATTGACCGTGCAGCGGGCTGGTTCGGCGCGGATCATCCCTATCTCCAGGTGCTGAACGAGGTGCGCGCCGACCACGGGCCGCGCGCCTATCCCGGCTCTCCGCTGATTGCGGCGCGGCTGCTGCGCCCCGATGACCGGATCCACCTGGCCGAGCTGCATCCCGCGGAACATGCCGCCCTCGACCTTGCCATGTCACCCTACCCCGCGACCTGCCATCTGCGTGACGGGGTGGAAATGGCCTTTGCCCTGACCCCGCCCACACCGCGCCGGGGGCTGATGCTGATCGACCCGAGCTATGAGATCAAGACCGACTACGAGAGCCTGCCGCGCAGCATCGCCAAGCTGGCGCGCGCCTGGAACGTCGGGATCATCGTGCTGTGGTATCCGATCCTGACCAGCAAGGCGCATCAGCCGATGCTGGCCGAGCTTGCCCGCAGCCACCCCGAGGCCCTGCGCCATGAGGTCCGCTTTCCCCCCGCGCGCCCCGGCCACGGGATGGTGGGATCGGGGCTTTTCGTCATCAACCCGCCCTACGGGCTGGGGGCCGAGGCCAAACGGCTGGCCACGCAATTTTCAAGATAGGAGCCACCGATGCCCAAGGGATACTGGATCGCCCGGATGGATGTGAAAGACGCGGAAACCTACGACAGCTACCGCGCGGCCAATGCGAAACCCTTTGCCGACTTCGGGGCAAGGTTCCTGGTGCGGGGCGGCACCCAGGACCTGCGCGAAGGCAGCTGGCGCAGCCGCACCGTGGTGCTGGAGTTTGACAGCCTTGCCGATGCGATTGCCTGTTACGAAAGTGATGCCTACCAGAAAGCGAAGGAGATCCGCCTGCCCGTCTCCGAAGGGGATATGATCATCGTCGAAGGGTACGACGGCTGAAATCTATGCTAGGCTGCGCCGATGATCCTCATGCGCGCGCTCTTTCTTTCCCTGCTCCCCACCGGCCTGCTTGCCTGTGGCGCGCCGGTCTGCCTGGTCAACCCCGACAGCCTGGCGCTGACCCGTGTCATCACCTTTGACGACATTCCATCCGGTGCCGGACCGGGCCTGCGGGTGGATGATGTCATGAACCTGAACGGTGCCCAGTTCGGTGAAATCTTCGCAGGCCAGGGGCTGGCGGCGGCGGGCGCCCATGATCAGGTCATCGGCGCGGCGCTGGGTCCGCTGATCCTGTTGCCGGGTGCCCCGGGGCAGAACCTGTCGGTGGTCAACTTCTACGGCAATACGGTGCTGAACGGCTATGGCCCCGCCGGGTTTCCGCGCCGCGAAGGCCAGGGAGAAGGCGCGATTGCCGTGCTCTTCGACAATGACCAGAACGCCCTGTCCTTTGCCCTGCGCGGCGGCGAATCCGGTGCCGCACTTGCCCAGTTCCTGCGCCGCGACGGCTCGGTCATCGGGGCGGTTCCGATAGAGCCCACGGGCGAATTCACCCTGGGTTTTGCCCGCGCCGATGACATCCGTGACATCGCGGGCATGGTTTTGACAAATACTGACCCCGAAGGCATCGCCATCGACACTTTACGCTTTGGAAATCCGCCGGACCTGAGCTAGACAGGCCGTCATGTTCGAACGCCTCTTTCCCCGCCGCAAACCCGCACCGAAACCCCTGCCGCAGCCGAATGCGCAGCTTGCCCTTGGGGCATTGCTGGTGCGCGTGGCGCTTGCCGACCGGAATTACAATGCAGCGGAGGTCGGCCAGATCGACCGCATCCTTGCCCGGACTTTCGGGCTGAAACCGCTGGAGGCCGCGAAACTGCGCGCCACCTGCGAGGCGCTGGAACGGGATGCGCCGGGCACGCCGGAATTCGTGGATATCCTGCGCGAGGAAGTCGATTATGCCCACCGCAGGGCTTTGGGCGAAGCCATGTGGTCCGTCGCGCTGGCCGATGGTGATCGTGACGAAAAGGAAGAAATCCAGCTGCTTGCCATCGAAACCGCGCTTGGGCTGACCGATGACGACATGCAGGCCGCGCGCGAGGATGCGCTGCGCAATCTCTGAGTTGGCAAGGCCCCTGCGCGGGTCTATATCCTGATCATGTTTGCTGATTTCATCAAACGGCTGACCCAGCCGGATCCCGCCCCGCTTGCCGATACCGATGCCCGCCTCGCGCTGACCGCGCTTCTGGTGCGTGTTGCCCGGTCGGACAATGACTATGACGCCGGTGAAATGCGGCGGATCGAGGAAATCGCCCGCGACCGCTATGGGCTGACCCCGGAACAGGCCGCCGCCCTGCGGGCCGAGGCCGAAGCGCTGGAGGCGCAGGCCCCCGATACCGTCCGCTTTACCCGCGCGATCAAGGAGGCGGTGCCCTATGAGAATCGCCTCGGGGTGATCGAGGCGCTGTGGAAGGTGGTTCTGGCCGACGGCACCCGCGCCGACGAGGAAGACGCGCTGCTGCGCCTTGTCGCCAGCCTGCTGGGTGTCGAGGACAAGGACAGCGCCATGGCCCGCCAGCGGGTCGCGGCGCGGTAAAGCGTTTCCAGTTTTCGTTGAAACGAAGCATCGCCAATGTCCCGGGAGCGCCAAAGGCGCGGCAGGGTATTGGCGATACAGCATAAACTGGAAACGCTCCAGGCAAGGCTCAGCGCCGGGTCATGATCCGGCGCCCAGCGCCCTGCCCCGCAAGCGGCCGGTCCTGCGCGCAAATGTCACGATGATCAGGGTCGCCGCGATCTGCACCGCTGCAAAGACGATCATCGCGGGCAGCAGCCCCAGCAGATCCGCCAGCGCGCCGCTGGCGATGACGGGCAGCGAGAACCCCGCATAGGCATAGACGAACAGCCCCGCAGCGGCGCGCGCACGGTCCTGCGGCGCCCGCAGCGACACCTCTGCCAGCGCGGCCAGATAGGTGAACCCATAGCTCGCCGCACTGGTGATGCAGGTGCCGAGCAACACAAGGGCCAGCACCTTGAGCCAGACACCGGCCAGCAGCACCAGAAACCCCAGCGGGATCAGCACAAACCCCAGGTTCAGCGCGCCCTGGTTTGTCATGCGCCGGGCCAGGGGCTGGCACAGGAAGCCCGCAAAAATCGCCAGAAAGATCACCAGACCGGTCCATCCGCCCAGGTCGTTCGCCGCCAGTTCCAGCGGCACGATGGCAATGGTCATGCCGGTCGTGGACCATGCCAGCGCCATCGCCGCCCCGAAGCGCCAGCTGCCTGCCGGAAACAGCGGCAGCCGCAGCAATGACACCGGTCGCAGGCTGTCGTTCCGGGGCAGCATCAAGGCCGTCACCGCAAGCAGGGGTGCCGCGATGAACAGGGCGATATAGCTGACCGGCAGCAGCGTCGGCCCCTGCAGCCCAAGGCTGATCCCCGTTGCCAGCGCCCCGCCACCGAACCCCAGCGAGGTCGCCGAGGTGACAGCCAGCGCCGCGTTCCGCGCCTGTGCCGTTCCCATGATCTCGGCCATATAGGCGGTGCCCGCCGTGGTGGCGAGGCCGGTGCCGACCCCCAGCAGACAGCGGGCAACGACAAGCGTGGTCCAGCCCGGCAGCAGGACCAGAAGCCCCGTCGCCACCGCTCCCAGGATCAGCGCCAGCGCCAGCGGAATGCGCCGCCCGATCCGGTCAGACAGACCGCCCAGCAGCAGGAGCGTCGGCATCAGCCCCCCGACATAGGCGGCAAAGGCCAGGGTGACCGCCGTCGCGCCCACCCCGCTTTGCGCCGCATAGATGTCATAGAGCGGGGCCTGAAGGTTCACCGCAAAGGTGACAGTGAACAGCGCCAGCCCAAGCAGCGCGGCGGCAAGAATTCCCGACATGGCAAGACCCTCAAAGATTGACTTGCACGGGGCATGCCATGCGCCATAATGCATGACAATTTTTAGATTGTACCAGGTACAGAGGGTGTCATGGGCAAAGCCAAATATCTGCGCCTCGCCGACGCGCTCACCGGCGCCATCGAGAACGGCAAACTTGCGCCGGGCACCAGATTGCCCACGCACCGCGCCTTTGCCGAACAATTCGGCGTCGCCCTAGCCACGGCCACGCGCACCTATGGCGAACTTGAACGCCGGGGCATGGTCCTGGGCGAGGCGGGGCGCGGCACCTTCGTGCGCGATCCGGGCCTGCCGCTTACCCTGGGGGTGCGGCAGACCGACAGCGAAGGGCTGGTCGATCTTGTCTTCAACATGCCCGGCGGTGCCGGGGATGCGGATATGCTGCGCTCCGGGCTGCGGCGGCTCGCGGCCTCGGGCGATCTTGAGGCGATGCTGCGCTATCAGCCCCACGGCGGCCGCCCCCACGAACGCCGGATCATCGCGGAACATCTCTCGACCAGCCTCGGCCCGGTCGATCCGGAGGCGCTGCTGGTCACATCGGGCGCGCAGCACGGGCTGGCGATCACCGCACTTGGGGTGCTGCGGCGCGGGGATGCGGTGGCCACCGACATGCTGACCTATCCCGGCTTCAAATCCGTCGCCGCCCTGCAGGGGCTCGACCTGGTGGGCATCGAGGGGGTGGATGGCGTGATGAACCCCGATGCGCTGGACCGGCAATGCCGCATCCGCAAGCTGCGCGCGCTCTATCTGATCCCGACCGTACAGAACCCGCTGGGCGCGGTCATGGACCTGGCCACCCGGCAACGCCTGATCGAGGTGGCGCGAAAGCATGACCTGTTGATCCTGGAGGACGCGGCATATGCCTTTCTCGAACCGGATCCGCCGCCGGGCTTCCTTGCCCTTGCCCCCGATCTTACGATCCATCTTGGCGGTTTCTCCAAAAGCCTCGCGACGGGGCTGCGGCTTGGCTATGTGATTGCCCCGGCGCGGTATCTCGACGGGCTGCTTGATGCGATCCGGGCAACCACATGGAACGCGCCCGCGCTGATTTCCGGCCTGGTCACCGGCTGGATCACGGATGGCACGCTTGCAGCCTC
Organism: Sulfitobacter sp. G21635-S1; assembly: GCF_027213915.1. Lineage (NCBI taxonomy): Bacteria > Pseudomonadati > Pseudomonadota > Alphaproteobacteria > Rhodobacterales > Roseobacteraceae > Sulfitobacter > Sulfitobacter sp. G21635-S1. The sequence goes on along the minus strand of NZ_JAPWGV010000014.1, from coordinate 111,041 downwards.
CGAGCAGACCCGCCGCGCGGACGGTGCCGAACGTCAGCGCATCTGCCGCGCCGTGTTTGGCGCGCGGCCGGTGCTGGCGCACCGCAATGCGGGGTTCGCCTGGCTGCCCCTGGACAGGGGGCTGCGCGCCGGCCCCATCGTCACCCATCTGAAACAAAAGGGGCTTTCCGTCTCCGGTGCGGAGCCTTTTGCCACCACCGCCGCGATTCCCCAGGCGCTGAGGCTGGCCTTTGGCGGCATGAGGACAGAGGAGCTGACCGCCGCCCTGCAAACGGTACTGGAGGCCATCGAGCGCCACACGCCCGTGAAACCCACCCCGCGGCCGGGCCCGTGACGCAGCTTTGCCACCGCCCGCGCCGGGTGCCTGCCCTGTCCTTCAGCGATTGACCCTAGGTCAGCCCGCAAATTATGCGGCCCTGCCAAACACGGCGTTGCAATCTGAGGGAAATTATTCCCTTATGTCACATCGAAACGGTAAGAAGTGACACTCGTGGACCCTGAGACCCCCGTCATCCAGATCAACGACCTGCACAAGGCCTATGGCGCGCTCGAAGTGCTCAAAGGCGTCAGCCTGAGCGCCCCCAAGGGCAATGTGATTTCGCTGATCGGATCATCCGGGTCGGGCAAATCCACGCTGCTGCGGTGCTGCAACCTGCTGGAAGACAGCCAGCAGGGCGACATCCTGTTCAAGGGCGAACCCGTCACCTGGAAGGGCAGCCACCATGGCCGCAGGCCCAGCGACCCCAAACAGGTGCTGCGCATCCGCACCAATCTCAGCATGGTGTTCCAGCAATTCAACCTGTGGTCCCATATGACCATCCTGCAAAACGTGATGGAGGCGCCGCTGACCGTGCTGGGGCGCGACCGGGCAGAGGTCGAACAGGCCGCGCGCGGCTATCTCGACAAGGTCGGCATCGGCGACAAATGCGATGTCTACCCGGCCCAGCTTTCCGGCGGCCAGCAGCAGCGCGCCGCAATTGCACGGGGGCTCTGCATGGAGCCCGAGGCGCTGCTCTTTGACGAGCCGACCAGCGCGCTTGACCCCGAGCTGGAGCAGGAGGTGGTCAGGGTCATCAAGGATCTGGCCACCGAGGGGCGCACGATGCTGATCGTCACCCATGACATGAAACTGGCCGCTGATGTGTCCGACCACGTCATTTTCCTGCATCAGGGCCTGATCGAGGAACAGGGGCCGCCCGACCGGCTGTTCGGCGCGCCCACATCAGAACGCCTGCGCGGGTTCCTTTCGGCGACCCACGCAACGTAGACCAGAACGAAAACCAGAACGGGAGTAACACGTTATGAAAAAGATTATCCTTTCCGCCACGGCGCTGGCGATGATCGCCGGAGCGGCCTTTGCCGATTCGCATTCCAGCACCGTCCGCATGGGGACCGAGGGCGCCTACCCTCCCTACAACTTCCTCAACGATGCGGGTGAAGTCGACGGCTTCGAGCGCGAAGTGGGCGACGAGCTTTGCGCGCGGGCCGAGCTGACCTGCGAATGGGTCACCAATGAATGGGACAGCATCATCCCCAACCTGACCTCCGGCAACTACGACACCATCATCGCCGGCATGTCGATCACCGACGAGCGTGATGAAGTCATCGACTTCACGCAGAACTACTTCCCGCCCGCCGCCTCCGCCTATGTGGCGAAATCGGCTGATGCGGATCTGACCGGCGGTGTCATCGCGGCGCAGACCAGCACCATCCAGGCCGGCTATGTTGCTGAATCCGGTGCCACCCTGCTGGAATTCGCCACCTATGACGAAACCGTCGCCGCCGTGATGTCGGGCGAAGCCGATGCGGTTTTCGCCGACAAGGACGCGCTGGCCCCCACGGTCGAGGAATCGGGCGGTGAGCTGAGCTTTGTTGGCGATGACGTGCCGCTGGGCGGCGGTATCGGCGTCGGCGTCCGCGAAAGCGACACCGAGCTGAAAGGAAAGCTCGACGCGGCGATCCAGTCCATGAAGGACGACGGCAGCCTGAACGAGCTGATCATCAAATGGTTCGGCGCAGACGCCAAAACCTTCTGATGCAACAAAGGCCGGCCCGATGCGGCCGGCCTTTCCGCCCCGAAGCCCTAGCCCAGCAGCGGGTCTTCAAATGCCACAGGAACGAGGAAATCAGTGCCCGCGTCATCCAGACTGAAAGACTGCGGACCGGTCGCGCCAAGCAATGGGTCTTCGAAGCCGTTTTCGACCACCAGACCCAGCACGCGGGGCATCGTCAGCCCCAGCAGCGGATCCTCGAACATGCCTGATCCGTTGTCGATCACGGTGGCGGCGGAGCTTTTGAAAATGAATTGGTCTGACATGTGTTTTCCTTTGGCTGAATGCGGATCTCTGAATGGTCCGAGCATTCCAGACCTGTCTCTTGCTGAACAGTCGGGTATTCCTGACCCCGTCGGAGGGCCCTGCTGATCCTTCCCGATTGTACAGATCCCGGAACGCTGGACGGCCTGATCTGGCTGACCTGCTACCTGACCACGGGCAAGCATGTGGCCTTTTACGGCGCCTTCGGCACCGTGCTGCTGCTGCTGGCGATCACGGCCCCTACGGCGCTGGCCTTCGGCTTTGGCGGGGCGATGGCGGCGCGGGCACAGTTTGCGCCGCTGCGCTGGTTCGGCAAGGGCTATATCGCCATCGTGCGCGGTGTGCCGGACATCGCCTTTTTCCTGTTCTTCGTCATCGCGCTGGACCAGGCCGTGGAATACATGCGCCACCTGTGGAAATGCCCCGACTGGGATCAGCCGATCCGCCAGGGCAGCGATTTCCTGGTCTGCCAGGCGGCCAAAATGCCGCTGGGCAACTCCCCCCAATGGGTGCATGAAACCTATGGTTTCGCCCTTGCGGTGCTGACCTTTGCCATCGTCTTTGGCGCCTTCGCGGCCAATGTGCTGTTCGGTGCCATGCGCGCCGTGCCCCATGCGCAGCTGGAGACCGCCGAAAGCTATGGCATGTCCCCGCGCCAGACCTTCTGGCGCATCCTGGTGCCGCAGATGTGGGTCTATGCCCTGCCCGGCCTGTCGAACCTCTGGATGGTATTGATCAAATCCACCCCCCTGCTGTTCCTGCTGGGGGTCGAGGATATCGTCTATTGGGCGCGGGAACTGGGCGCGGCCAAGACCCCGCGCTTTACCGATTTCCCGCATGGCGACTGGCGCGTGTGGTACTTCCTCGCCCTGCTGGTCTTCTACCTCGCCTTCACGCGGGTCTCCGAAATCGTGCTGGGCCGGCTGATGACCCGGCTGACACGCGGGCAGGCCACCATGGGCGGCGAAGCGCAGAGGAAGAACGCATGACCTGCCTTCAGACCATCCAGGATTACGGCCTGCGGTCGCTGGGCATCGGCGAACGCCTGCTGCCGCGTGACAATTTCACGCTCTGCGACCAGTTCACCCTGATCGGCTCCGGCATGCTGTGGAACATCTATTTCGGCACCCTGGCGCTGATCACCGGCTTTTTCCTGGCCACCGCCCTTGGCCTGGGCAAGGCCAGCCCCAACCCGCTGCTGCGCAAGCCGTCGGAATGGTTCATCTTCATCTTCCGGGGCTCACCGCTCTTTATCCAGTTCTTCTTTGGCTACTTCCTGTTCCTGACCCTGAAACAGCAGGCCGCCTTCTTTGATCCCTTCTCTGCCGCCTGGCTGGGGGCGCTGGTTGTGCTTTTCTGCAACACCGCCGCCTATACCGGTGAAATCTTTTACGGCGCGCTGCTGTCGGTGCCCAAGGGCGACATCGAGGCGGCGGATGCCTATGGCCTCTCGGGCTGGAAACGCTTTCGCCGGGTGATCTGGCCCACCATGCTGCGGCTGGCCTGGCCCGCCTATACGAATGAGGCGATTTTCCTGTTTCACGCCACAACACTGGTATTTTTCAGTGGGTTCCCGGCAGTTCAGCAAAAAGGCGACGCGCTTTATTACGCCAGCTATTTCGCGGACAAGACCTTCAACCCCTTTGTCCCCTATCCGATCCTGGCGGGGTATTTCATCCTGCTGACTTTGGTCGTGATCACGCTTTTCGGGCTGATCAACAAACGGCTGAACCGGCACCTGCCGCAGGAACGCCGCCAAAAATTACGCTTGCGCCCTAATCTGATCCGGTAGTATCAAACTTTTGATCAAATTATCCGGCGGTGGTTGACGGCTGACAGGCTGAAGCCTGAACGCTTGTCCCACAGCCTATCAGGTGTGCAATGAAAAACTGGCTCCGCAAGAACCCTCATGTCCGCACGATCCGTGTGGCCGCCGCTGACCTTAACGGCCAGCCGCGTGGCAAACGTGTCCCGACCCGTTTCGCGGACAAGGTGACAACCGAAGGCACGCGCTTTCCCTTCTCCGTGCTGAATCTCGACATCTGGGGCGAGGACATCGACGACAGCCCGCTGGTCTTTGACAGCGGCGACCGTGACGGCGTGCTGAAACCGACCGAGCGCGGCTTCCTGCCGATGCCCTGGCTTGAGACCCCCTCTGCCCTGCTGCCGATCTGGATGTTCCACGAAGACGGCCGCCCCTACGAGGGCGATCCGCGCCATGCGCTGCGCGCGGTACTCGACCGGTTCAAGGCCCGTGGCCTGACGCCGGTCTGCGCGGTGGAGCTGGAATTCTTCCTGATCGACGATTCAGGCCGCAATCTGCAGGTCCCGATCTCGCCCCGCTCCGGCAAGCGGCGCAAGGCGGCTGAAACCCTGTCGATCCGCGCCCTGGACCAGTTCGACAGTTTCTTCACCGATCTCTACGACGCCTGCGAGGAAATGGACATTCCCGCCGATACCGCGATTTCAGAGGCCGGGCTGGGCCAGTTCGAGATCAACATGATGCATTGCGACGACGCCCTGCGCGCCGCCGACGATGCCTGGCTGTTCAAGATGCTGGTGAAAGGGCTGGCGCGGCGGCACGGCTTTGCCGCCTCTTTCATGGCCAAACCCTATGAGGATTATCCCGGCTCCGGCCTGCACACGCATTTCTCGGTCCTGGACCAATCCGGCAAGAACGTCTTTGACAATGGCGGGCCCGAAGGCACCGACCTGATGAAGAACGCGGTTGCGGGCTGCATTTCCGCCATGCCCGGTTCCGCGCTGGTCTTTGCCCCGCATCTGAACAGCTTTGACCGGCTGGTGCCGGGCAACCATGCGCCCACCGGGGTCAGCTGGGCCTATGAGAACCGCACCTCCTCCATCCGCATCCCCTCGGGCAGCAGCTCGGCGCGGCGGATCGAGCACCGCGTCTCGGGCGGCGACGTGAACCCCTATCTGATGCTGGCCGCCGTTCTGGGCGCCGCCATCACCGGCATCGAGGATGGTGCCACGCCGCCGCCCCCGGTCACCGGCAACGCCTATGACGCCGATCTGCCGCAGATCCCCGACAACTGGCAGGCGGCCATCGACGCCTTCGAGAGCGACCCCTATGTCGCGCGCATCTTCGCGCCCGAAATGATAAGAAATCTTGTCCTGACAAAGCGGCAGGAACTGCATTACATGCAGGAACTTACCCCTGAAGAACGGGTCATCATCTATCTCGACACCGTATAGGAGAGGCTATGAAAATCGGCATCCTCATCACCGGCCATCCGCCCGAGGAAATGTCTGACGGCGGGCGTTACGACGCCTATTTTGCGCGGCTCCTGGGCGACCGCGATTTCACCTATCAGGCCTGGTCCGTCGTAGACGGCGAGATGCCGCAGGGCGTGCATGACGCCGAAGGCTGGCTGATCACCGGGTCGCGCCATGGCGCCTATGAACCCCACCCCTGGATTCCGCCGCTGGAGCAGTTCATCCGCGACTGCTACGCCGCGCATGTGCCGATGATCGGCGTCTGTTTCGGCCATCAGGTCATCGCCCAGGCGATGGGTGGCAAGGTCGAGAAATTCGCAGGCGGCTGGTCCGTGGGCCGCGTGGTCTATCCGATCGAGGGGCAGGAGTATGCCATCAACGCCTGGCATCAGGATCAGGTGGTGGAAAAACCCGCGATGGCGCAAGTGATCGGCGCGACGGATTTCTGCGCCAATGCGGCCCTGCTCTATGATGACCGCATCTGGACCATTCAGCCCCATCCCGAATACGAATCCGATTTCATCGGCGGGCTGATCCGCCATCGCGGCAAGGGCGTGATCCCCGATGCGCAGCTCGACAGTGCAACCGCCGCTCTGACGCAACCGCTCGACAATCATGCGATAGCTGCCAAGATGGCTGCATTCTTCAAGAAAGAGAGGGCCTGATGGCCGACAGGATGACAGATCTGCCCGAAGCGGCACAACTTTATCTCGAAGGCAGGCGGCTGGACGAGGTCGAGTGCATCATCTCCGACCTGCCCGGCATCGCGCGCGGCAAGGCCGTGCCCGCGTCCAAATTCGCGCGCCAGGAATATTTCCACCTGCCCGACAGCATCTTTTTCCAGACCATCACCGGCGATTGGGGCGAAGCGGCGGGGGATGACGGGTTCATCGAAAAGGACATGATCCTGCGCCCCGACATGAGCACCGCAACCGCTGCCCCCTGGACCGCCGACTGGACGCTGCAGGTGATCCATGACGCCTATGACCGCAACAACAAGCCGGTCCCCTATTCGCCGCGCAACGTGCTGAAACGGGTGGTGGGCCTTTACCGCGCGCAGGGCTGGGAACCGGTGGTGGCCCCCGAGATGGAATTCTTCCTGGTCGCGCGCAACCTCGACCCCGCGCATGAGATCCAGCCGATGATGGGCCGCTCCGGCCGCCCCGCCGCCGCGCGGCAGGCCTATTCGATGACCGCCGTCGACGAATTCGGCCCGGTGATCGACGACATCTACGATTTCGCGGAAGCCCAGGGTTTCGAGATCGACGGCATCACCCAGGAGGGCGGCGCGGGCCAGCTGGAGATCAACCTGATCCACGGCGACCCGGTCAAGCTGGCCGACGAGGTGTTCTACTTCAAGCGCCTGATCCGCGAGGCGGCGCTGCGCCACGACTGCTATGCCACCTTCATGGCCAAGCCGATCGCGAATGAACCCGGCAGCGCCATGCACATCCATCATTCCGTGCTCGACAGCAGCACCGGCAAGAACATCTTTTCCGACGCGCAGGAGGGCGAGACGGACGCCTTCATGTATTTCATCGCCGGGCTGCAGAACCACATGCCCGACGCGCTGGCGGTGATTGCGCCCTACGTCAACAGCTACCGGCGCTACGTCAAGGATCACGCCGCCCCGATCAATCTCGAATGGGGCCGCGACAACCGCACAACCGGCATCCGGGTCCCGCTGTCGAAACCGAACTCGCGCCGGGTCGAAAACCGGATTCCGGGCATGGATTGCAACCCCTACCTCGGCATCGCCGCCAGCCTCGCCTGCGGCTATCTGGGGCTGATGGAACAGAAGAAACCGAAAGCCGAATTCATGGGTGACGCCTATGACGGTGACGGCGACATCCCGCAGGTGCTGGGCAATGCGCTGGACCTGTTCGAAGAGGCCACCAAGCTGCACGAGGTTCTCGGCCCCGATTTCGCGCGGGTCTATGCCATCGTGAAACGCGCGGAATACGACGAATTCCTGCAGGTCATCTCGCCATGGGAGCGCGAGCACCTTCTGATGAACGTGTAATGCGGCGCGCCGTGCAAAAGCCTGCATAGGAACCTGACGTGAACCTGCTCTATGCCAATGACCGGCGCGGCCAGTATCCCCAAAGCTGGTATGCGGCCACCGCGACCCCGCTGGAACGATTCGGGGTGCTCAAGGGGCATCACAAGGCCGATGTCTGCGTGGTCGGCGGCGGCTATACCGGCCTGTCGGCGGCGCTGCATCTGGCCAAGGCCGGGCGCGACGTCATCCTGATCGACGCGCAGCGCGTGGGCTTTGGCGCCTCGGGCCGAAACGGGGGGCAATTGGGCAGCGGTCAGCGCGTGGAACAGGATGCGCTGGAAAAGATGCTGGGCCAGGACCATGCCACCCGCCTGTGGCAGATGGGCGAAGAGGCCAAGGCGCTGGTCAAATCGCTGATCGCCGAACACGGAATCGACTGCCACCTGAAACCCGGTGTGGCCTGGACCGCCTCTGACAAGGGCGACCTGGCGCATCTGCACGCCTACGCCGCACATCTGGAAAACCGCTATGGCTATGACCAGATCGAGGTGCTGGACCATGCCGCCCTGCAGGGCGTCTGCCCCTCCCCCGATTACGTCGGCGGCATCCTCGACATGGGCGCGGCCCATCTGCACCCGCTGAACTTTGCCCTGGGTCTGGCCCGCGCCGCGAAAGAGGCCGGGGTGCGGATATTCGAGACCTCCCCCGCCCATCACATCGACGAAGCCTCTCCCTGCACCGTGCAGACCGATGCCGGGCGGATCGAGGCGGATCACGTCATCCTCGCCTGCAACGGCTATCTCGGCGGGCTGAACCGCAAGGTCGCGGCACGGGTCATGCCGATCAACAATTTCATTGCCGCCACCGAACCGCTGGGCGACCGGATCAGCGCGGTGCTGCCGCGTGATGTGGCCGTGGCCGACAGCCGCTTTGTCGTGAACTACTTCCGCCTGTCCCATGACGGGCGGCTGCTGTTCGGCGGCGGTGAAAGCTATGGCTACCGCTTCCCCCAGGACATTGCCGCCAAGGTGCGCAAACCGATGTCGGTGATCTTTCCGCAGCTCAGCGATGTGCGCATCGACTACGCCTGGGGCGGCACATTGGGCATCACCATGAAACGCCTGCCCTATGTGGCGCGTGTCGGGCGCAACATCCTGTCCGCCTCGGGCTATTCCGGGCATGGGCTGGGCACCGCGACCCATGCAGGTGCCCTAATGGCACAGGCGGTGACGGGCGACAGCGACGGGTTCGACACCATGGCAGCCATCCCCAACACGCCCTTCCCCGGCGGCCCCGCCATGCGGTCTCCGCTGCTGGTGCTGGCCATGAGCTGGTACAGCCTGCGCGACCGCCTGGGCGTCTGATCCAGGGCCTGTGGACGAAGATGAATGTCCATTGGCCCTGCAGCGGGTCACAAAAACTTAACGCGATGACGCCGCGAAAACACTTTCTGCGTGCAGCTTTTTGTTTTACAAAAACGAAAATGACTATTTGGGAAAGATGAAATGACCCTTCCTGACCTGCACCGCGCCGAACCCATCCCGCCAGCGGCGATGGCCGAGATCACCCGGTTGATGGAGGATGCCGACCTGTTCCGCTATACCGCCGCATCCGACGCGCCGGTGACACTGCTGGAACAGGAATTCGCGCAGATGATGGGCAGCAGCTATGCGCTGGCGGTCTCTTCCTGCTCTGCCGCGCTGTTCCTCTCGCTCAAGGCGCTGGACCTGCCGGAAAAGGCGCCGGTGCTGATCCCCGGCTTTACCTTTGCCGCCGTGCCTTCCGCCGTCCTGCACGCCGATTGCCTGCCGGTGCTTTGTGAAGTGGGCGAGAATTACCGCATCGACATGGATGATTTCGCGGCAAAACTGCCCGGCGTGAAAGCGGTGATCGTCAGCCACATGCGCGGCCATACCTCCGACATGGATGCGATCATGGCGCTCTGCGATGCCGCCGGGATTCCCGTGGTCGAGGATGCAGCACATTCGCTTGGCACGCTGTGGAAGGGCCGCAGGATCGGCACCATCGGCCGGATCGGCTGTTTCTCCTTCCAGTCCTACAAGATGATCAACGCGGGCGAAGGCGGGATCATGATCACCGATGACCCGGACCTGGCGGCGCGCGCCGTCATCATGTCCGGCGCCTATGAGCACAACTGGAGCAAGCACGCGGTGCTCAAAGATGCCTTTGCCCCGCTTCAGAACACCCTGCCCCTGTACAACATGCGCATGTCGAACCTTGCCGCCGCGGTGATCCGGCCACAGCTGCCGGAACTGCCGCGCCGGGTGCGCGACGGGCTGCGCAACCACGATCATGTGGCGGCGCGCCTCTCCGCCGCGCCCCATATCCATGTGCCCGCCCCGCTGGAGGGTGAACAGCGCGCTCCGGATTCGATCCAGTTCAACCTGGTGGACATGGATGATGCCGCGATCCGCAGCTTTGCCGCAGCCGCCGATGCGCAGGGCGTCAAGGTGCAGGTCTTTGGCCAGAGCACGGACAACGCGCGGGCCTTCTGGAACTGGAAATTCATCCCTGACCTGCCGGAACTGCCCCGGACCCGCGCCATGCTGATGCAGGCCTGCGACGTGCGCCTGCCCGTTCAGCTGACCATGGAACAACTTGATGCGGTCTGCGACGTGATCCTGCACGCGCTGGCGCAGACCACAAAGGCCGCAGCGGCCTGACCGCAGGGCAGCGCCGACAGCAGAGCTGTAGAATGCCGCACAACTCCGACTCTTGGCGGCGGGTTTTCTGAATCAAGTCAGTGGGCCGCGCCAAGCAATTCCGACTTAAACCAGACTTTGGGCGTGGTATGGGGCAAGGTCAGGTGAGCGGTCTTTCTTGCCATCAAACATGAGCACCCAGGCCCGGAACAAGCCGAAGGCGCCGGGCCATCGCCTGCCCGCCCCTCGGGTAGGCGATTTGGTGAGGCTGTCTGTGTCCCCGATGGGATTCATCAAAGCTGAGAAATAAAGTGGCATGAACATAGGTCGGCATCGCCCACCCCGGGCAGGCGCTGGCCCGGCTTGCTTTTAGCGTCACTCTGGCCTCCCTCCCGCCGTTCGCTGCTATTTTCACCAATAACCGCATGGCCCCTGCCCCGCCCTGCGGACGTCGCGCCGCGATCCGGGGCAGCGATGTGACCAGAAGCCGGTTTTGCATGGCAATTGACAAGAGCCAAGGGCTCAAGCCCGCCACATGGCGCCGATGATCGCGCCGCGTGCCCCGTCAGGGGCGCGCGTCCGCAGGATCACTTCATCTTTGACAGCTTGTCCTGCAACTCGGCGAGTTGCTTCTTGATCGCGTCCAGATCCTCGGACTTTTCCGGCTCCGGTTCGTCTTCTTCCGACATGGTCGGCATGGTGGTGCCCATCGCACCCTTCTTGCCGCCCCAGCCGCCGGTCATCGCCTTCATGAAGGCTTCCTGCTGGGCCTTCACCGCTTCCATGCCGGGCATCGTCGCGATCGGATTGATCGTCGACATGTTTTCCATCATCTTGGCCTGCCCGTCGCGCAGCATGTCGAATGACGCCTGCAGGAATTGCGGCACCACCGAAACATTGCCGGACATGTAGCTGCGCACCAGGTCGTTCAGCACCTCGACCGGCAAGACGCTTTCGCCCCGGCTCTCGTGTTCGGCAATGATCTGCAACAGATACTGACGGGTCAGGTCATCGCCCGACTTCAGATCCACAATCTGCACCTCGCGGCCATCACGGATGAAACCGGCAATATCCTCCAGCGTCACATAGTCGCTGGTTTCGGTATTATATAGCCGCCGAGACGCGTAGCGCTTGATCAGCAAAGGCTTGGGTTGGTCCGCCACAATCATCCTCCCGATTACGTGCTGCAATGCAGCTTAGGCGCATGTTTCACAAAAAGAAAGGGCGGGTGCATCAGCACCCGCCCCACGGCATCTTCTTTCAGGGAGGAGGAGATACCGGTAATCGGTCTTACTTCGCTGTCGCCTTCTTGGTGGCGGCCTGCACGTCGCTCGAAGCTTTCTTCATCGCGGCGGTTGCGTCTTCCTGGATGTCCTTGCCGGCAGCCATCATCAGCTCAACGGTGTCCATCTGAACCTTCTTGGCGATTTCCGCGAAAGCAGCCATGTGCTCGGCTGCGGATTCAGCGGAAGCAGAAGCGAAGTCGGACATCGCTTTTGCGTAATCGGCGGGCTCGGACTTCGCCTTGGCCATCTCGGTCATCTTTGCGACGGTGTCTTTTGTCCACTTGGAGGAAACCTCGGTGGATTTCTCAACCGCTGCCAGGGCAACGCCGGACAGTTTTTCGTTCAGGGTCGCGCTTGTTTTGAACGCGCCTTCCATTGCGGCTGTGTCAACCGGGAAAGAGCCCATTACGTCTTTGAAGATCGCGGTCATATCAGGTGTCTTTGTCATGTCTGTATATCCTTAGGTTACGCTGTTTAGTTCGACGGGTCTGTCCCGCCTTTCGCGTCCAGTGGTGAATCCAGCCTTCCGCGTCTGCCTAAATTATATACATGCTGCACCGCAGCATTTCAAGTCTTTTTCTGCATCGCAGCATTAAACTTTCATGACGGCAAAAAGTGCTTTCCGATCAGTGATTTGCCTTCTTTGCCACGTATTCTCCCGGCGCATCTCCCAGAATTTTCCTGCCATCATCCCCCGGTTTCCGCGCCTTGATCATCGCGCCGGACCGCTTTTTCAGCCAGGCTCCCCAGCGCGGCCACCACGACCCTTCGTGAAATTCCGCCGCTTCCAGCCAGCCTGTGTGCTCCGCTTCAAGCGAGGGGTTCACGTAATGGCCGTATTTCTTCTTGGACGGCGGGTTCACGATCCCCGCGATATGGCCCGACTGGGTCATGATAAAGGTCTTGTCCGAGGATCCCATCTGCCGCACGCCGCGGTAGCTGTCTTTCCAGGGCGCGATATGGTCGGTCTCGCAGGCCACGGCACACAGCGGCACATCCACATCGCCCAGCACCAGATGATGCCCCAGAATGTCGAATCCCCCTTCCGCCAGCTCGTTGCGCTGACACAGGCCGCGCAGGTACTGCATCGCCATCTTGGCAGGCAGGTTGGCCCCGTCCCCGTTCCAGTAGAGCAGATCGAAGGCCGGCGGCGTTTCTCCCATGATGTAATGTTTGACGGCAGGGGCATAAACTAGGTCGTTCGACCGCAGGAAGGAAAAGGTGCGCGCCATGATGACCGAGGGGAGAATCCCCTTGTCCGCCGTCTCCCCCTCGATCCCGTCGATGAAATCGTCGGTCAGGAAGGGTTGGAACTCCCCCTGATCGGAGAAATCGGTCAGCGCGGTAAAGAAGGTCGCGGATTTGACCGATTTGTCGCCGCGCTGCTTGAGCAGCGCCAGGACAAGCGACAGGGTGGTCCCGGCAATGCAATAGCCCACCGCATTCACCTTCTTCTCGCCGGTGATCGCCTTGACCTCGCGAATCGCGGCCAGATAGCCATCCTCGATGTAATCCTCCATCCCGACATCGCGGTAGGTGCTGTCAGGATTGACCCAGGACACCATGAACAGCGTGTGACCCTGATCCAGCAGCCATTTCACCAATGAGTTCTGTTCCTTCAGGTCGAGGATATAGAACTTGTTGATCCAGGGCGGGAACACCAGCAGCGGCGTCTTGTACACCTTTTCGGTGGTCGGCGTGTACTGGATCAGCTCGAACATCTTGTTGCGATAGACCACCTTGCCCGGTGTGCTTGCGATATTCTCGCCCAGCTTGAAGGCCTTTTCATCGGCCAGCCGCACGATCAGTTCACCGTCGTTGGCCTCCAGATCGGAAATCAGGTTCTCGATTCCCTTCACCAGGCTCTCGCCCTCGGTCTCGATCGCGCGTTCCAGCGCGTCGGGGTTGGTGGCCAGGAAATTCGTCGGGCTCATCATGTCGATGATCTGACGGCTGAAATAGGCCAGCCGCTTTTTCTCATGCGGCTCCATGTCGGTGACATCTTCGACCGCCTGCTCCAGCGCCTGCGCGTTGATCATGTACTGCTGCTTGACGAAGTTGAAATAGGGATGGGTCTGCCACAGCGGATTGGCAAAGCGCCGGTCGCTTGGCGTATTGTCCTCCGGTGCGGTCAGCGTGCCCTTGGCCAGGGCCTGCTGCGCCTCGACGAAATGGGTCATCGTCCTGGTCCAGAACGACAGCTGATGTTCCATCAGCTTGGCCGGGTTGGTCATGGCTTCGGTCAGATAGGCCTGCTGCGCCTTGGCGAACAATTCCTGGTTCGGTCCGTCCAGCGCCTGCCGGTGGGTCTGGCGATGTGCCATCACCTGCCCCAGCCGCTCGGTCAGCTGCTCCACCTTCTTGAGGTTTTCCACCATCCGGGACAGGGACGCGTCACTCAATGCCGGGTCGTTTTTAGTTTTAGTTGTCATCTTAACCTTTTGCTCCTATCTTCGCAGGTGCAGCATTTCATGGACCGCTTCAGGGGCCGGACCAAGGAGGTGCGCAATCTCGGGCCCAAAGGAGACCCCTATGCGTTACATGGCTTCTTACGATCTGATGGAGACCGTCAGAAATACCAACCAATGGCTCGGCGCGTCAGCGCTTGCCATGGCATCCTACCCTGCTTTTTCAATGTTTCCAAACCCTGGCTTGAACTGGATGGCGGCCTGGGGCGAAGTAACCGAACGGACCTTCAGCCGGATCGTCGTCAAACCCGACTGGAACATCCCCGCGATCCCCGGCAACGACGGCCAGGACCATGTCGTCAGCGCTGAAATCTCCCTGTCGCGCGACTTTGGCGATCTGCTGCATTTCAAGATTTCGGGCCGTCCCACACCGCCCCGCAAGGTGCTGCTGGTGGCCCCGATGTCCGGCCATTATGCCACATTGCTGCGCTCCACCGTGATCAGCCTGCTGCCCGATTGCGACGTCTATATCACCGACTGGCACAATGCGCGCGACATTCCCGTCAGCGCCGGCAAGTTCGATGTCGAGGATTATACACTCTATCTTGTCGATTTCATGAAGCATCTGGGCCCGGACACCCATGTGATCGCCGTCTGCCAGCCCGCCCCGCTGGCGCTGGCCGCCACCGCCTACCTGGCCGAGGAAGCGCCAGACGCCCAGCCGCGCAGCCTGACCCTGATCGGCGGCCCGATCGACCCCGGTGCCGCCCCCACCGAAGTCACCGACTTTGGCCACAGCGTCACCATGGGCCAGCTGGAACACATGATGATCCAGCGGGTCGGCTTCAAATACGCCGGCGTCGGCCGCAAGGTCTATCCCGGCCTGCTGCAGCTGTCCTCCTTCATCTCGATGAACGCGGAAACCCATTTCAAGGCGTTCAGCGACCAGATCGGCCGCGTCGCCCGGGGCGAGGCGCATGAACACGACAAGCACAACAAGTTCTACGATGAATATCTTGCCGTGATGGACATGACGGCGGAATTCTACCTGTCGACCGTCGACCGGATCTTCAAGAACCACGAAATCGCCAGCAACAACTTTACCGTCGCAGGGCGCAAGGTGGACATCGGCAAGATCACCACCGTCGCGGTCAAGACCGTCGAAGGCTCCAAGGACGACATCTCCGCCCCCGGCCAATGCGTCGCCGCGCTGGATCTGCTGACCGGCCTGCCCGACAGCAAGAAGGCCAGCCACCTGGAAGAAGGGGCCGGACACTACGGCATCTTTGCCGGTGGCAGCTGGCGCGAGAACATCCGCCCGCTGGTGCTGAACTTCATCGACGAAAACAGCGGCGATCCGCAGCCCAAGACAAAAAAGGCGGCGAACAAGAACCAGGCGGCCTGATCCATGGCCAGGCCGCATGATATCGCATTCGCCTGCAACTGCGGCAAACTGGCAGGCACCCTGCGGGGGGCCAGCCCCGGTGCCGGCACCCATTCCGAGTGCTTTTGCCGCGACTGCCGCGCGGCGGAACTGCACCTGGGCCAGCCCGACCCGGCCCCCGGCCCGGTCGGCATCTTTCAGACCACACCGGACCGGCTGACCATCACCAAGGGGGCCGATAGGCTGGCGGTCTTCTCCTTTGGCGACAAGAACCTGCTGCGCTGGCAAGCCGCCTGCTGCGGCACGCCGCTGTTCAACACGCCGCGCAGCGCGCGGTTTTCCTTCGTCGGCATCCGCACCAATATCCTGGGGGAAACCGCGCCGCTTGGCCCGGTGGTCGGTCAGGCCTTCCTCCCCACCGACAGCGGCAAGACCCGCCACAAAGGTCTGCCGCGGTTCATCTGGGGCGCGCTCAGCCGCAGCGCGCTTCAGCTCATCACCGGCAGATGGAAGAAAACACCGTTTTTCAAGGCCGATGGCGCCACGCTGGTCAGCCCGGTCGAGGTGCTGCCACAGGGCACCCGCAAAGCCCTGCTCGACGCCGCGTCCTGACCAAATCCGCTGCCGTTACCGCAACACCAGCGGCTGGCGCATCCATTTGCGCAGCGCCGCCGTGGTCTCTGCGGGTTGTTCCAGGGTTGGCAGATGGCCCGCATCCTCCAGCACCAGAAGCTCGGCATAGGGGATCAGCTCTGCCATGAAACTGTGGCGTTTGACCGGGCTCAACGTGTCATGCCGCCCGCAGAGCACCAGCGCCGGGGCCTTGCATTTGCGCAGCACCGCCTGCTGGTCGCGCCGCCGCTGCAAGGCGCGGGACTGGCGGATGAACACCTCCGGCCCCAGCGTCTCGGCCATGTCCAGGGCCAGTTCCAGCACCTCGGCACGCTGACCGCCGGGGGCCAGGCTGGCCGCCGGAATTTCGTCGCGCATCACCTCAAGCAGCCGCCCCGACCGGACCCGCACGATCTGCGGCTCGCGGTTCGCGGCGGCAACGGGGGTTTCGGCAAGCGGATTGGTGCCCATCAGGCAGATCCGGGTCACCCGGTCCGGCGCGCGCCGCAGCAGTTCCATCGCCACCACGCCGCCCATGCCCTGCCCCGCCACGGCAAAGCGGTTCGGCAAGAGGTCGAGAATGCCCGAGGCAATCTCCTCGATCCGTTCACCCTTTGTGATGGGGGCCAGCATGACAGCCATGTCAGCCGAAAGCTCGGCGATCTGGGGCCCGAAAAGCCGCGCGTCACACATCATGCCGGGCAACAGCACCAGCGGCTCGGCCATATCAGCGCACCTTGTTGATCTCAAAAGTCTTTCAGTCCGGGCGAGTGCCCGCTTCATCCTCTATAGCATGGCCGGGGGGTGCCGCAACATCAGGCATCTTGATGCCGCGCAGGGGCGGAAAATCGGCATAGCGCCGCGCACGGGTGGCGGCACTTTCGTCTGGCGCCTCTCCGGCCCGCAGCAGCATCCCGCGCGGCGCGACATAGCTGGAAATCGTGCGCCAGGACTGCGGACGCCAGACCAGGTTGAAGGCCGCCAGCTTGGGAAAGAACCACATCTCCGAATAGGGCAGATGGTCATGCACCCACCAGGCCAGATCGCGCCAGTCGCGCCCTTCGGCATATTGATCGGCAAACCAGGGGATCACGACGCTGGCCCCGGCCACGGCCCGGTCACCGCCGGCCCAGTCCCAGATATGGCATTCCAGCGGGTTGTCATTGTGCGCGCAGTTCAGGCGGTTCTCGTTGCCATAGCGGTTCAGCGCCCGGCTGCGATAGCCCGACCGCACCGCGACCCGGCCAAAGGTTTCCTCCAAAGGGTCCATCAGCGCGCTGCAGAACGCCCGCCCGTTCGCGATCACCAGATCGGGATCGTCCGGCACATTGGGAATGCCGTGAAAGCCCGAAATCTCGGAGTAGAGGAAATCGCGCATGTAGAAATGTTTCGACAGGCGGACCCGGCCAAAGGTCTCAAGGCTCCACATGCTGGCCGGTCTGCGCATCAGCCGTGGCCGTTCCAGCGAAAGGCGCCATCCGGGGCCAGCGGCGCAAAGGGGTTGTGGGTGACCTCCCAGATATGCCCCTCGGGGTCCGCAAAATACCCCACATGCCCGCCCCAGAAGATGTCATGCGCGGGCCGCAGGATACGGCCCCCCGCGGCCTCTGCCCGCGCCAGCAACGGGGCAACCTGCGCCTTGTCCCGCACATTGTAGGACAGCGTCATTGCCCCATGGCCCAGCGTTTCCACCGGCACGCCAATGTCCTCGGCCAGTTTCCCGATCGGGTAAAGTCCCAGCGTCTGACCTATCAGATCATAGGCGACAACGCCGTCCGGGCTCTCCACCCGGACCCAGCCCAGGGCGTCGTAAAAGGCGGCCAGCCCGGCCTGATCCCCTGCGCCCAGCGTGATCAGCGAAATACGTTGTTCCATTTTTTCAGTCATTTGCAGCCAAAACCTCATCTATCGCCTGAACAATCAGATCCAGACAGGGACCGTCGGAAAACCGGTGATCCGCATCCTTGACCAGCAGCAGCCGCATGTCCGGCCCGGTGGCATGTTCCAGCAGCCGCGTGGCGGTGGCAACGCTGACGGCGGTATCTGCCGTGCCCTGCAGGAACCGCACCGGGAACGGCAGATGCAGCGGTGCGCGCAGCACCAGCTGCTCGCGCCCGTCCGCGATCATGCGCGGCGTGACCAGATAGGGCTCCATGTAGTCCGAGGGCAGCTCCACCATCTGCCCCGCCTCGATCTGCGCGCGCTGCGCATCGGTAAAATTCGCCCAATATCCGTCTTCGGTGAAATCCGGCGCCGCGGCGATGGTCACCAGCCCCGCCAGCCGCTCCGGCTGCGCCCGCGCCAGCAACAGCGCCTGCCATCCCCCCATGGAGGAGCCCACGGGCAGGATCGGCCCCTGCGTCAGCGCCGCCACCGCCTCGGCCGCGTCCTCGGCCCAGTCGCCGATGCAGCCATCGGTGAAATCGCCCGACGATTCGCCATGTCCGGAATAATCGAAGCGCAGAAAGGCCCGCCCGTTGCGGCGCGCCCATTCCTCCAGAAACACCGCCTTGGTGCCCATCATGTCGGATTTCAGACCGCCCAGAAACACGATGCAGGGCCCTGCCCCCTCGGTCCGGTGATAGGCCAGCCTGCGCCCTGATTTCGTGTCCAGAAATGCCGGTATGGTCATGGTGCCCCCTTTTTCGGGTCATCATGCGCAACACCGGGTCCAAGGGCAACCGCGAGAATCCCGCGTTACCGTTGTACCGGCGCGCCCGGCGGGCGCGCGGGCCTCAGCCGCTGACGTAGGTCGATGTCTTGGGCCGGTAAAAGATCTTCTGACCGTGAAGCCGCCCCAGCAGTTCCTCGTTCTCGCGCTGGTCGTCCTCGATCACCCGGATCGATTCCATATGCGCCGGGTTGTCGCTGCCCAGGGCAAGCCGCATGCGGGACAATTCACGACCACGGGCGCGCAGCGCTTCCTCGATCATGTCGACATCCGCAATCGTCAGGTTGAATGTCCGGTTGTAGCTTGCCATGCCGCGCTCCTTCACGGAAATGTTGCCGGGGTATCAGTGTCGCTTTTACGCTCTTGAACGTCGCAGTCAACGTATAGTTTGACATTCACAGCCCTTCGGCCTCGGTCAGCCCCCGCGCGGTGAAAAATGCGGCAATCGCCATGACGGCAAAGAGCGTCAAAGTGGCCTCGGGCCCGATCAGCGCGGCCCCGCCGCCCAGCACCCCCGCCCCCAGCAGCAAGACCCCGATGACGGTATTGGTGACAGCGGCATAGGCCGCGCGCCGGCCCTCTGGCGCGAGGTCCACCAGATAGGTGGACCGGCCCTGCCGGACCCCGTGATAGGCGATCATCAGGACAAAAAGCACCAGCGGCATCGCCATCCACTGCCCCGCCAACCCCAGCGCCCAAAGGGCAACGCCCGCGCCCATGGCAACAGCCCCGAGAAGGCCCGAGAACATCAGAACCCGGCGGCTGGAGTGATCCGCAAGCCGCCCCCAGACATAGGAGCTGACCAGCGAGGCCAGCGCCGAGGCCAGCACAAGGGCACCGAGCCTGCCCAGCGTGCTCTCCCCCGACAGGACCACCAGATAGGGCGGCGCCAGTGCCGTCGACACCAGCAGCCCCCGCGTGATGATGAAACGCCACAGCACCGGGTCTTCCCTGAGCACCGCGAAATGGGCAATGGTATCGCCGCCGGTCTCGCTCCTTTCCTCCTCCAGGGTGGTGAACAGCAGGGCGGCAGCCCCCCAGAACAGGGCGGCCAGGGCAATCGCGGCAATGACCAGCCCCGCGCTTTGCCCCGGCCCCAGGATCAGCAGGGCGGCAAAGACCAGCACACCGACAGAGGAGGCCGACCCCGCCAGCCCGGTCACCGCACCGCGCCGGGACAGCGACACCGTCTTGCCCAGGATCGCCTTGTAAGAGACCGAACAGGCCGCCCGGCAGACCGCCAGCAGCGCCAGCGCCGCGCAGATGGCAAGGCCCGCCGTCTGCCCCTCCAGCGACAGCGCCGCCAGCACGATCATGCCCGCCGCCAGCCCCTGACCGGCGCTGCCCAGCACCCATATCCATTTGCGCCGGGCCATGCGCTGCAACAGCGCCGCAAGCGGCATCTGCGGCAGCAGCGCCCCCGCCTCGCGGATCGGCACCAGCGCGCCCGCAAAGACCGCAGGCGCCCCCAGCGCCGTGAGCAGCCAGGCCAGCACCAGCTTGGGGTCGATCAGCCCGTCCGCCACCTTGGTCATCGACAGCGCCGCGATATGCCGCAAACCGTTGCGCCCTTCGCTCGGGCCGGGGCTGTCAGCGCCTTCGCCACCCGCGATCCTGCTGAAAATTCCCTGTGCCGTGCCGTCGGTCATCCGCGCTTCCACCCTGTCCCGTGATCCAGATGCAGTTAGGGCGTCGCCTGCGAATGAAAAGCGCGGCCAGTGGCAGATCGCGGAGCTATGGCTTGCGGGCGGTGCAAAACGGGATCGCCGCCTTGCCCTGTCCCCTACATCTACCTCTACCTCTACATCCGCGCGCGCGCGCTGGCGGGATCATACATGCTGTCATGGGTCACCACCGCCTCGCGCATCTCGCCATGGACGGAGACCTGCAGCGCCGTGCCTTCGGCCGAAAGGGCCGGTGGCACCAGCGCCATCGCGATGTCATGGGCGAAATGATAGGAATAGCCGCCCGATGTCACGCGTCCGACCAGTGCGCCCTCCTGATACACCCCCTCGTCCGCGAGGACGGAGGTATCGCAGGACGGCAGTTTCAGCGTCACCAGAACCCGCGCCGGCCCCGCCGCCGCTTCCGCACGCAGCGCATCGCGCCCCAGGAAATCGCCCTTGTCCAGCTTGACGAAACGGCCCAGCCCGGCCTCCAGCGGCGAGATGTCCTGCGACAGCTCGCGGTTGATCGCGCGGTAGGATTTCTCCAGCCGCATCGATTCCAGCGCCCGCAGGCCAAAGGGCACCATCCCATGCGCCGCCCCCGCGTTCAGCAGCAGGTCGACCAGATGCCGGTTGTAGGCGACGGGGTGGTGCAATTCCCACCCCAGCTCCCCGGTATAGCTGACCCGGATCAGCCGCACATCCCGTGCATAGCCGACCTCGCCCAACTGGGCAGAAAGCCAGGGGAAGGCCGCGTTCGACAGGTCGTTGTCGGTCAAGGGCTGCAGGATCTCGCGGGATTTCGGACCGGCGATGGCAATGACGCCAAGCTGCTCGGACAGGTTTTCCAGGATCACGCTGCCATCCTGCGGCAAGAGCCGCGACAGCTGGTCAAGGTTGCGGACCTCGCCGTTCGGCGTGCTGACGAGATAGAAATCGTCTTCGCCATAGCGCACCACCGTATATTCCGCGTCGATCCCGCCGCGTGGATTGCAGACCACGCTCAGACTCAACCGCCCCACTTTCGGCAGCGCATTGGCCATGATCCCGTCCAGCCAGGCCGCCGCCCCGGCCCCGCGCACGCGGAACTTGGTCATCGGCGACATCTCGATCAGCCCGGCCGCGCTGCGGGTCGCCCGCACCTCGGCCTCGACATGTTCCATCGACCGTGTCCTGCGAAAGCTGGCCTCCGGCAGCGCCAGCTCGGGTGATGGCGCGTACCAGTTCGGAACCTCATAGCCGTCAAGCACGGTCCAGACCGCACCCTTCGCCGTCAGAAGGTCATAGGACCCCACCGTCTTCAGCGGGCGTCCCGCCGGCGTATCCTCACCCGGGATATGGGCCAGCATGTGCCGCCCCCAGGTCTCGCGCACCTTGTCGGCGGTCCAGCGCTTGGTCACGTAATCGCCAAAGCGCCGCGGGTCGAGCGCGGACATGTCCATGCCCGGGTCGCCGTTCAGGATCCAGCGGCTCAGACGCGCGCCCATGGTGCCGCCCCAGAGGATGCCACCCGGCACCCCCTCGGCCAGCCACAGCCCCTCGTGGCCCGGGGCAGGACCGCACAGCGGCATCTCGTCCGGGGTCATCTGGAAGGGTCCGCGCGTATTGGCCTTGATGCCCACCTCGCCCAAGGTTGGCACCCGCTCGATGGCCCGCTCCCACTGGCTTTCGACGGCATCGAAATCCTCCGGCAGCAGATCCGCGCCGAAATCCTTCGGCACCCCGTCCACGGCAAAGAGCTTGAGGTCCTTCTCGAATTCATAGGGTCCGAACTGAAAGGCGCCCGTGTCCTCGCGCAGATAGGCGCCGTAATCCTCGTCGCGCAGGATCGGCAGTTCGGGCAGCCCCGCGGCCTTGCGGTCTTTCAGCGCGGGCACCACTTCGGTGGTCCAGTATTGATGGACAATCGGGATGCAGGGCAGATCGAGGCCCACGCGCTTTGCATTTTCGCGGGCATAATTGCCGGTGGCAAAGACCAGGTGATCGCAGGTGATCTCGCCCTGCGAGGTGACAACCTTCCAGCCGCCGCCGGGCCGCTTCTCATAGGACAGCGCCTCGGTGTTCTGATAGATCTTGGCACCCTGATCCCGCGCCAGACGCGCCAGCCCCTGGGTGATGTCGGCCGGGTTGATATAGCCATCCTCGCGGTGAAGGATCCCGCCGAAAATGGAGTTGCTGGGCGAAAGATAGGGATGCTGTTCCTGCACCTGCTCAGGCGTCAGCAGCTCAGCCGGAACGCCTGCCGCCTCCGCGATGCTGATATAGCTCTGGAACTCGTCCCAGCGGTCCCGGGTGTTGGCAACGCGCAGCTGGCCCACCTGACGCAGCCCGCAGGAGGTGCCCAGCCGGCGTTCCACATCTGCATAGATCCGGATCGTTTCCATTGTCATCTGGCTGATGACATGCGAGCGCACGAAGGTGACCAGCAATCCCGCCGCATGCCAGGTCGACCCGGCGGTCAGCTGGCTGCGCTCCAGCAACACGGCATCGGAACACCCCTGTTCGGTCAACCCGAACAGGATGGATGCGCCAACACATCCCCCTCCTACGACAACGACCTTGGCATGTGATTGCATGAGCATCCCCTATGAAATTTCTGGGCGAGGCTATTCCGCCAAACCGCAGTTGTCCCGTGCAAAACCGCAACCCGAAAATCGCGTCGCGCAGCTGCGGCGCTGCGCCCGAATCCCGCTGGACGGCCTTACAAGGGCGGAGACTAGGTCGTGTTGACATTCATTGTCGCCCACCCGTTTCAGTCCAAAACTGCTCAGTTCCAGGCAAGAGAGCGCAGGAATAGCCAGCTATTTCAAGCTCTCTTAACGCAGAAATGGGCAATTTTGGCGAAACCCCTGCGGGGCGCGGCGGATTTTGCCTCTGCCATCCCGGATGTTCACTTCCAATGATCACATTGCTGCGCTCACATCAGGGCGCCAGCGGCAAAATCCGTCTCGCGCGGGTGGGCGACAATGAATGTCAACACGACCTACGGTCAGTTGCCGCAGGGTGAAAGCCGGGGATGCATTTGCGCTCGCCCGTCTGTCAGCTGCCAGGCAAGATCGACCTTTCGTCAGATCGCAGACCCGGCGCGCGGCGCTCTGACCGAAGAAGGACGGGCCAAAAGCCAAGCGGTCAGTCGTGAGAATGCAGCGATGGGCGGGAACGCACCCCTTGCGGCCATTCTCCCATCTCGCGACAATGCGGGCAGACAATGGAAATTGAGTGTCAGGCGAACCGAATGCTGGAAATTTCACATCTGGACCATCTTGTTCTTACGGTTTCGGACCTGGACAAGACCTGCGCGTTTTATGAAAAAGTTCTTGGCTTCGAGATCATCACCTTCGGGCAAGGAAGGAGGGCGATGGCGTTTGGCAAACAAAAGTTCAATCTGCATCAGGCAGGTCAGGAGTTTGAACCAAAGGCACTGCGCCCCACACCAGGGTCGATGGATCTGTGCCTGATAACGTCGCTCTCCCCGGACATCGTTGTGGAAATGCTCAGGCGTGCTGCCGTTCCGATAGAGGCCGGGCCCATCGCACGCACGGGCGCCCAAGGGCCTATACTGTCGGTCTATATACGCGACCCGGACCATAACTTGATCGAGATTTCGAGTTACGACGCATGACCGGTTGACCCCGGTTCTGCGCAAATGAAGACATGTCATTTTTGACATGTCAGATTGCTGACAAACCCGGAAACGGCTGCCGCCGGAGGTAAATCGTTCTTCTGCGCTCAGCGTTACGTTTTCGAACGAAGGGCCGCGCCCGAGCCTGGGAGGGCGCATTGAGACGCGCATTCGGAGCGCCTCCCTTACAAATATCAATGTTGTCAGTGTGATACGAGAAGTCACCAAAAGCGCCCTCCCGTTTTGCCGGAGGCAAACCTTCGGTTTGACGGGAGGGTCGGGCGCGGCCCGGGCTGACACCCGGGCCAAGCTTGTGGCTGGCGTCGTGGAAGAACGATTTCGTTGTTTCGGGGGGGCGGGTGCAGGAACGTGTTTTTTCAGCAATCTGACATGTCATTTTTGACATGTCTTGATTTGCGGATCAGTGCCGCGCGCATATGGCACCTTCATGGTTGGCGCAGCGGAGGTCCGGAAAGCGCCCGGAGTCAGGCGAAGCGCAAGCCGGGCCGTCGCCTGCCCGGGGTGGGCGATGCCGACTTGTGTAAATGCCACTTAATTTCTCTGCCATGATGAATCCCGTCAGTGGAACTCCTGGCCTCTCCAAATCGCCCGCCCGTCATGCCAAAGGCATGCCAACGATCAAGGGCGCACCTTTGGTGCGACCGGCGGGCAGGCGATGGCCCGGCGCCTTCGGCTTGTTCCGGGCCTGGGTGCCTTTGATCGACGGCTGTTTCGTCCACGCACCGGTCTTTCACGCATCTCGCATCAATGCTCCGGTCCGGGTCGGAAATGGCTGGCGGCAGGATCAGGATTGCCCACCGCGACTTCCCGACAGGTTTCAGAAAATCCGTGGGTTCGGATCGCATTGGCAAGGCAGTCGACACTCTCGCAAGGGCCAGCCCCCCCGCTGCCGCCCGCCGCGCAAACATCACGGCGAAACCCGGCTTTCCCGACACCATCCGCCAAAAATTCCCACCGCGCGCCCCCTTCGCTGCCGCCCGAGGTTGACAAGCCCCCGACCAGGCGCGATGTCTGCGCCCTCATAACCCGCAACCGGGCGTCTCGTAGGCGCCAAACCGACGAGGAGGCCCAGATGGCCCAGATCACCCTTACCCTTCCCGATGGCAATGCACGACAGTACGACGCAGGTATCACTGCGGGCGAGGTCGCGGCAGACATCTCCAAATCCCTCGGCAAGAAGGCCATCAGCGCCACCGTGAACGGCGCCCATTTCGATCTGGCCTGGCCGATCGAAGGCGACGCCGACATCGCCATTCACACCATGGCGGACGAAGATCAGGCCAACGAACTGGTGCGCCACGACCTGGCCCATATCATGGCCCGCGCCGTGCAGGAAATCTGGCCCGACACCCGCGTCACCATCGGCCCTGTCATCAAGGACGGCTGGTACTACGACTTTGACCGCGCCGAGCCCTTCACCCCCGAAGACCTGGGCGAGATCGAAAAGAAGATGAAAGAGATCATCAACAAGCGCGATCCCGTCCGCACCGAGGTCTGGGACCGTGATGTTGCACTCAAATACTACGAAGAGCGGGGCGAGCCCTACAAGGTCGAGCTGATCGAAAGCATCCCGGGCGACGAGCCGCTGCGCATGTACTGGCACGGCGACTGGCAGGATCTCTGCCGGGGTCCGCACCTGCAACATACCGGCCAGGTGCCGGGCGACGCCTTCAAGCTGATGTCCATTGCCGGCGCCTATTGGCGCGGCGACAGCAAGCGCCAGATGCTGCAACGCATCTACGGCGTGGCCTTCACCGGCAAGGAAAAGCTGCGCGCGCATCTGAACATGCTGGAAGAAGCCGCCAAGCGCGACCACCGCAAGCTGGGCCGCGAGATGGACCTCTTCCACATGCAGGAAGAAGCCCCCGGTCAGGTCTTCTGGCACCCCAACGGCTGGACCATCTACACCACCCTGCAGGACTACATGCGCCGCAAGCAGCGCGCGGGCGGCTACCGCGAGATCAACACCCCCCAGATCGTCGACCGCAAGCTGTGGGAACTTTCGGGCCACTGGGACAAGTATCAGCACCATATGTTCATCGTCGAAGTGGACGAGAGCCGCGACGGCGAGAATGACGATGCCGCCGCAACCAACAAGGCCGAAACCCGCATCAACGCGCTGAAGCCGATGAACTGCCCCTGTCACGTCCAGGTCTACAATCAGGGCCTCAAATCCTACCGCGACCTGCCGCTGCGGCTGGCCGAATTCGGCTCCTGCACCCGCTACGAGCCCTCCGGCGCGCTGCACGGCATCATGCGCGTGCGCGGCTTTACCCAGGATGACGCCCATATCTTCTGCACCGAGGAACAGATCGAGGCGGAATGCGCCCGCTTCATCGAATTCCTCGCCGAGATCTATGCCGAGCTGGGCTTCCCCGAGTTCGAGATCAAATTCGCCACCCGCCCCGAAAAGCGCGTGGGCACCGAGGAATCCTGGGATTACGTCGAAAACGCGCTGGAGGAAGCGATCCGCAAGACCGGCCGCACCTACACGCTGGAACCGGGCGACGGCGCCTTCTATGGCCCCAAGCTCGACTTCTACCTGACCGATGCCATCGGCCGTGTCTGGCAATGCGGCACCTTCCAGGTGGACCCGAACCTGCCCGAACGGCTTGATGCCACCTATATCGGCGAGGACGGGGCCAAACACCGCCCCTTCATGCTGCACCGCGCCACGCTGGGCAGTTTTGAACGCTTCGTCGGCATCCTGGTGGAGGAACACGCAGGCAAGCTGCCCTTCTGGCTGGCCCCGCGTCAGGTTGTGGTCGCCTCCATCACTTCCGAGGCCGATGACTACGTGCAGGAGGTCGTGGCCGAACTGCTGGCCGCAGGCGTGCGCGCCGAAGCGGACACGCGCAACGAAAAGATCAACTACAAGGTCCGCGAACATTCGGTCGGCAAGGTGCCCGTGATCCTGGCCGTCGGCGCGCGCGAGGTTGAAGACAAAACAGTCTCCGTCCGCCGCCTTGGCGAAAAACAGACATCCGTGCAGCCGCTTGCCGAAGTGGCTGTAACATTGGCCGCCGAGGCCACGCCGCCGGACCTGCGCGCGTTGTAACATTCACCGGGCGGTGCCTGCCGCCCGGCGCCCGCCTGAAACAATTTCGCCGCAATGGCGCTGTCTTCGCGCAACTTTCACCGGATTTCTCACGTTTCTCCTGACAGGATCGTGACACACCTGCTCGTGAATGGTGCTAAGGTCCGGTGACTGCTTTACTCAAGGCATCACATGTTCCACATGACGAATACAGGAGGCTTTGTGTCCAACACCATGAAATCATTCGCCATTGCAGGCGCAGTTGCCGCCGCGATGACGGCGCAGGGCACCACGACCGCCGAAGCGGCATCCAAGGAAAAATGCTACGGCGTCAGCCTTGCCGGTGAAAACGATTGTGCGGCCGGCCCCGGCACCACCTGTGCAGGCACCTCCGTGACCGATTATCAGGGCAACGCCTGGACGCTGGTTGACGCTGGCACCTGCGCCGAAATCGAGCTGCCGCAAATGGCCGACGGAACGCCACGCCAGGGCTCTCTTGAGGCGCTGGACCGCGACCCGCCCGCATAACCCAAGGATCCGCACCCCGGGCCAACTGTCCGGGGTGCCACTCTGCCCCCGACCCCAGCTGCCCGGAGCGATATGATGCTTGACGCGGCCCGCCCGTTTGACCACCTGCCGAATGCCCCCGGCGTTGGCTACAAACCCCAGCATTTCAACGACCTGCAGAACGACCCCGGCGATGTCGCCTGGATCGAGGTCCATGCCGAGAACTATATGGGCGACGGTGGCCGCCCGCTGGCGCAACTGCGCGCCCTGTCGGAAAAATTTCCCCTCTCGGTACATGGCGTTGGCCTCTCCATCGGCGGCGAAGGGCCGCTGGACCGCGACCATCTCGCCCGGCTGAAAAAGCTCTGCGACTGGGCCAAACCGGCCAGTTTCTCCGAACATCTGGCTTGGTCCACCCATGGGGCGGAATTCCTGAACGATCTGCTGCCGCTGCCCTATACCCGGGCCACACTGGCCCGTGTCGCGGACCACATCAATCAGGTGCAAGACTGGCTGGGGCGGCGGATGCTGCTGGAAAACCCTTCCAGCTATCTTGTTTTTGACGAGTCCGACTTGTCTGAATGCGACTTTTTATCCGCGCTGACCCGGCAGACTGGCTGTGGTCTCTTGCTGGATGTGAACAATGTCTTCATTTCCGCCACCAATCTGGGGATCAGCGCGCAGGCCTATATCGACGCCTATCCGACCGACCGGGTCGAAGAGCTGCATGTCGGCGGCCATGACGAGGATCACGACGATCATGGCGCGCCGCTGCTGATCGACAGCCACGGCAAACCCGTGGCCGATCCGGTCTGGGCCCTGCTGGATTATGCGCTGGCGCAGACCGGCCCGAAACCGGTGCTGGTGGAATGGGACAATGATGTGCCCGACTGGCCCATCCTGCGGGCAGAGGCGCAGCGCGCCGCAAGGGCGCTTGCCGGATGACTGCGCAGGAGGCATTCCGGCAAGCGCTGCTGGACCCGGACCAGCCGGTGCCGACCGGCCTCAGCGATGGCAAGGCCAGCCCCGCCGGCCGGCGCTATGCGGTCTACCGCAACAATGTCACGGTCTCGCTGACCGAAGCGATGAACACCGCCTTCCCGCTGGTGCGCAAGCTGATCGGGGGGCAGCGTTTTGACCGGCTGGCGCTGGAATTCATCCGCGCCTTTCCGCCCCGCTCGCCGCTGATGATGTTCTACGGCGCTGATTTTCCCGCCTTCATCCAGGGTTTCGCCCCCCTGTCGCAGATCGGCTATCTGGCCGATGCCGCCCGGCTGGACCTCGCCCTGCGCCGGTCCTACCACGCGGCGGATGCCGCAGCGTTCGATCCGACCCCGCTGGCAAGCATGACCCCGGGGGCGCTGACGGAACTGCGCCTGCCGCTGGCCCCGGCCAGCGTGATCCTGCGCTCGGCCTGGCCGCTCTACGACATCTGGCGCTTCAACATGCAGCCCGATGCGCCCAAACCCGCCGCCATACCGCAGGACGTGCTGGTCACCCGGCCCGAATTCGACCCGGCGCCGCATCCCCTGCCCGCCGGTGCCGCCGACTGGCTCGCCGCCCTTGCCGAAGGTCACACCCTGGGCGCGGCGGTGGACAGGGCCACCGCATGCCACGCGGATTTCGATCTGGGCCGCAGCCTGACCGCCGCCCTGAATGCCCGGGCCTTTACGGCTCTTTGATCAAGGACACGATATGTCATCACTCCTGTCTCATTATTTCGCCGTGACCGACAGGCTGGCACGGGCAGACTGGCTCCTGTCGACGCTTGCAAGGTTCCTTGTTGCCGCGATCCTGCTGGTCTACTTCCTGAACTCCGGTCTGACCAAGCTGGGCGATGGTCTGGCGGGCCTCCTGATGCCTTCCGCCGGTGCCTATGCCCAGATTTTCCCCAAGGCGTTCGAGGCCGCAGGATATGATTCCGACGCGCTTTCCGTGTTTCACCAGATTGTCGTCATAGCCGGAACCTGGGCCGAATTCATCCTGCCCGTTGCCATCGTGCTGGGGCTGTTCACCCGGCTCGCGGCGCTTGGCATGATCGGCTTTGTCGTGCTGCAATCCCTGACCGACATCTACGGCCACGGCCAGACCGATGCCCTGGGGGCATGGTTTGACCGCTTCCCCGATGCGCTTGTGCTGGATCAGCGCGGCCTGTGGGTGTTTGTCCTGCTGGTGCTGGTGATCAAGGGCGCAGGCCCCCTGTCATTCGACCGGGCGTTGCGGGGCAGCATGGGCCCTGCCTGAGGGCCCGGGATCAGGAAGCAAGCGCTTTGACCTCGGCCTCGACCTGGCTGTTCCACCCCAGGAAAAGCGCATTTCCCGCCGCAATCAGCGGCCGTTTCATCACCGCCGGATACGCCTTGATCAGGTCCCGCGCCGCCATGCCGCGCGCCGCCTCGTCCAGCCCCCGCCAGGTCGCCGAGCGCGTATTGACCAGCGCCGCCTGAAACTGCTCCAGGGCCGCATCCAGCACCGCATCGGGCAGGCCATCGGCCCGCACATCCACCAGTTCCGCAGCAGGCAGCGATTTCAATGCCTTGCGGCAGGTGTCACAATTCTTCAATCCATAGATGCGCATTTTGCGGGCCCTTTTGTTATTCCCCGGTTGTTTATTGCAGGAAATTTGGACGGGAAACTTGATTTTCCGGCACAGTGCTCAATCTTTTTACCTGTGGGCCCGGGCGATGAACGGGCACACCCTGCTGCGGCAGGAACAGCAAAGATCAAAGGAGGCACGGACATTATGCCAACTGGCACCGTGAAGTGGTTCAACACAACCAAAGGGTACGGTTTCATCGCACCCGAAGGTGGGGGGAACGACGTTTTTGTACATATATCTGCAGTGGAGCGGTCCGGCCTGACCGGCCTTGCTGACGAGCAGAAAGTGAGCTTCGAACTCACCGAGGGACGCGACGGGCGTCAGATGGCGACCGATCTGGCGCTGCTCTGACCGATCCGGTCCCGGCGGCATGGCACCGGGACCGCCCGATCACATCAGTCGCAGCCCTTGAGGCCCGCCTGACAATGCGCACGCGCCGAGCGCACGTAAGTCTTCCTGACCGGTTTGTGTCTGCGTACCGGATGGGCCATGGCCTGCTGGTATGAGATGCTCTGGTTCGGCGTACCGCAGCAGATGACCCCCGCGATGGTGATGGGCTGCAGGCCCGCCGGGCAGTAATTTGCGCTGGCCGGATAGGCATAAATCTTGGGCTGAGCCGCGACCTGTGCAGGCATCAGCGTGGTAAATGTCATGGCGATGGCGGCCATCGCGCCGGTTGTGAAACGCATATTATCCCTCATTTATCATACCGCTATGTCGCCCAAGTGTGACCGCGCGGGGCGAAGCTGTCCAGCGTTTATTGCCGCATTTGCCGGTGTCCCGGGGTGACTGGCGCCCGTCCCTACCCCAATTGTGCAGGCAGATGCTGGTAGCCGTGAAAGCGGATGCGCCCGCCGGGCACGCGACCCTCCGTGAGCCGGTAGGACGGATAGCGGCGCAGGAAACGGGCAATCGCAATACGCCCCTCCATCCGCGCCAGGGTCAGCCCGACGCAGACATGCGGCCCGCCGGCAAAGGCCAGATGCCGGTTGGGCCGGCGCGCGATGTCAAAGACGCCGGGATCCTCGAACACCGCCGGATCACGGTTGGCGGCACCGATGCACAGGTGCAGATTGCTGCCCGGCGGAATCCCGTACCCGCCCAACGTGACCGGGGCCGTTGTCTCACGGTTGCCAAACTGGTTCGGAGACCGCAGGCGCAGCACCTCTTCCACCATCGTGTCGATCAGGGCGGAATCATCGATAAGCCGTTGTTTCTGATCAGGAAAATCATTCAGCAAGGCAAGGCCGTTGCCGATCAGGTTGGTCGTGGTCTCATGCCCCGCATTCAGGATGAAAATGCAGTTCTGGATCAGCTCGGTCTCGGTCAGCCTGCCGCTGTCGTCACCGTTGATCAGGCGGGTCAGCACATCGGTCTCCGGATCACCCGGATCGGCGCGGCGGCGGGCGATGAGGTCTTGCAGATAGGTCTTGAATTCCCTCACCGCCCGGTGGCCACGGGCCAGCTGCGCCTCGGTCAGCGTGGGTTCCAGCGCGCTGAGGATGGCCAGCGACCAGTCCCGCAGGGGCGCGCGTTCATCCATCGGGACATCCAGCAGGTTGCCGATGATCTGGATCGGGATGGAGGAGGCGAAATCCTCGATCAGGTCGGCCTCCGGCGGCATCGTCTCCAGCAGGTGATCGACGGTGGCAATCAGCCCCGGCTCCATCCGCGCCAGCGCTTTTGGCGTCAGCGCCGAGGTCATGATGCGCCGCACGCGGGTGTGCAGCGGCGGGTCGTTGAAAACGAGGCTGGTGGTGTGGTGTTCGTAGAGCGGTGAGCCGGGGCCGAACTTGGGCGCGAAGGCCTGTTTCTTGTCCGAGATATAGAGCGCGGTGTCGCGGTAGATCGCGTTCAGATCGGCATGGCGGCTGATCAGGAATGACCCGTCGGGCTGCGGGCAGACCGGGGCCTCGGCCAGCAGGCGGTCGTAATGCGGGAAGGGATTTTCAAGGAAATCCGCGGGGGGATGGGACAGGTCGAACATGGGCAGAGTCTGGGGGGATTTTCGCGGCTGTCAATGAGGTGCCGGAGGGCTCACAGGTGTGAACATTAAGTCATTGTTAATATTTACTTATTTCTGGTTTCCGGTGCGCACCGTGAGGTCTTTGTCCGGGACCACGCGCCCGGACCGGGAAACCGCAGGCTGGGTTTCATCCCGCGGTGCCGCCGCGTAGATCGCTGCGTGCCCTGGCAATGGCCGCTGTTCAGCCCAGCCAGACGGCCTGTGCAGCATCGTCCCAGCCCAGCGTGTACCGCGTGCCATCGGTGAGGATGGGGCGGGCCATCAGGGCGGGCTGGTCCAGCAGCTGCGCCTCGGCCTCGCTCTCGCGCATCCAGACGCTGAGGTTGCGGTAGGTCTGGGATTTCCGGTCGATGAGATTGTCCCCGAATTCCGCGATCAGGGGCGCCCATTCCGCTTCGCTCAGCGGATCTGCGCGGACATCGCGCAGGGTGACACGATGGCCTGCGTCGCTCAGCGCCTTGGTGGCTTTCTTGCACTCGGAACAGGTGGGCAGGCCGTAGAGGATCATGTTGGAGGCTTTCCTTGGGGTATGGGCATATGGCGTTTCATGTTCCATTAACCTTGATTTGCCACAAATTGACCATGCCCAATTACCGTCGTCCCCGCCAGCCTGGTGCCAGTGTGTTTTTGACCGTCACGCTGGCAGAGCGCGGCGCGTGGTGGTTGGTGGATCATATCGAAAGCCTGCGGATGGCGGTGCGCAGGACGCGGGAAGAGCGGCCCTTCAGGATTGATGCATGGGTCGTCTTGCCCGATCACATGCATTGTGTGTGGACCTTGCCCGAGGGGGACAGGGATTTCTCGACTCGGGTGCAGGTGATCAAGTCCCGGTTTTCGCGCAGAGTGCCAATGGGCCATCGGCGGTTGAGCCATGTCGTGCGGCGAGAGCGTGGCCTCTGGCAGCGGCGGTTCCGGGAGCATCATATTCGAAATGAGGCCGATTTTCACAACCATATCGCGTATTGTTGGCACAATCCGGTGAAACACGGATTTGTGGAACGCCCCGAAGATTGGCCATTTTCATCATGGCATCGCGACCACCCGTAGGGTGCGCATTCATGCGCACCGGCAGCGAGCGGTTGAGAGGCGGGATCGACCGTAGGGTGCGCATTCATGCGCACCGTCAGCGAGAGGTTGCGCGGGGGGATCGACCGTAGGGTGCGCATTCATGCGCACCGATAGCGCCAGGTTGCGCGGGGGATGGTGCGCAATGAATGCGCACCCTACGGTGAATTGAAAAGGAGCACCGCGCCCGAACCGAGGGGCGGAAGCGAAGCGCCCGCGTCACGCCGCAGGCGTGCCTCCGGCACGACGGGGGCGGTTCGGGCGCTGCCAAATCGGAGATTTGGCATGGATTCCAAGGTTAGATGCCTTAACTTGGTTCTATTTGGCTATCCGCTCGAATGAACCCGGTCTCATAGGGGCTCCACAATTCGATCCCCCTTTGAGCTGACGTCGCAAAGAGGTCGCCACGATAGCGTGTGCGATATCTTTCCAACATATGATCTTTCCCCATAATCAACGCATACGCAACTGAGCTTCCGTGAGCACCCAAGATAATAATACCAATGCCTTCGGTTGGATTGAGATTATGACGGTAAGCGAACTGATCCGAAGAGTTCAGTTTTCCCATTTGCAAAGCGCCATGAGATGGCGCGACTTCAATCAAACTTTCGGGAATTCCCTCCTTAAGTATTCCCTCCATTTCCATCCATCTGACTAAGATGCACATGGTCTCAGTGATTGTTTTTCTCGTGTGATGGTACCAAAGCGCACAGGCTTGCTTCGCAACCCAAGGATTGAGCCAATCGACATAGACTCTCTTATTTATCCCGACTTTGTGCAAATGCTCCGGGCCAGAGCCAATATCCCAGACCTCCGGTGCATCAAGAGTACCAATGTAGTCCAGGACTTCAGGGGTGTTGTTCCTAACACCTTGAGCGATACGTTCCCAATAGTCGTCGATAAGGCCAGGGTCAAAGACAGCCCCAGAAAGTATGCAAAAGAAAGCCGCTACGTTGTCCAAGTCGGAGCATCCAAGATTACAGCGCTCACAGGCAGCAAACTCCAATCCCTTGAGTCTATATTTATTCCTAAACAAGACCTTTGGGGGTGCGTGTTCAATGGTAGTTGCGAGTACAGTTCCACCACAAAAACAACAGAACGGGTTGGCCTCAAAAAACTCTGCGGTACCTATTCTTCTCGCGCACATGACATTTCCAATTTGATTGGCCGCGCAAGTTTGCGCGCCCGTTTTTCACTCAAACTCCCGCCATTCCACCTTGGACATCCCTGAATTCTCCTGCGTCACCTCTTCAGCATCCGGCGCAGGCTGCATTCATGCGCACCGGCAGCGTCAGGTTGCACGGGGGGATGGTGCGCAATGAATGCGCACCCTACGTGGGGTCGTTCAAAACTCCCTCAAACTCCCGCCATTCGCCCTTGCTCATGCCCGAATTCTCCTGCGTCACCTCTTCCCCCTTCAGCATCCGCCGCACGCAGTCCAGCGCCTTGCCGGAGAGCGTCGCCCCCCCAAGACGGTAATCCTCGAAGGCGCCGTAGGCGGCTGGCACCCAATCGGCCACCACCTTGCAGATCGCATCGGCATAGACCCGGATTTCGTATTGCGCATGGGCGTCGGCGCGCAGTCTCAGGAAGTGGAACAGGTTGTGCAGGTCCACCTTCCAGTACCATTGGGTATAGACATTGGCAGGCAGGTTCATGCGGGCCAGTTCGCGGGCCAGACCGTCCTGGCCGTCCTGGTTGATCATCTGTTCGTAATGGTCATAGGCGCGGTTGCTGTCGGATTTCAGGATTTCGAGGACGCGGGCGGCCTCCTCCCCCTCCAGCACACCGCCGCGGCCCTGGTTGTTGACCACGGATTGCGCGTTGATGTGTTCCGGCGCGGGGATGTAGAATTCGCGGTCCAGGATCGAATAGCGGGCGGAATATTCGTTCACGTTGGCGGTGCGGTGGCGGATCCACTGGCGCGCGACGAAGACGGGCAGTTTCACATGCAGCTTGATCTCGCACATCTCGAAGGGGGTCGAATGCCAGTGCCGCATCAGGTAGCGGATCAGCCCTTCGTCGTTCTGCACGCTCTTGGTGCCCTTGCCATAGGAGACGCGGGCGGCCTGGCAGATCGCTGAATCGTCGCCCATGTAGTCGATCACCCGGATGAAGCCGTGGTCGAGCACCTCATGCGCCTTGTAGAGATGCGCCTCCATCCCCGGCACGGTGGCGCGCAGGGTCTGCTGCGACTGGCTGCGCAGGGTGTCGATTTCGGCTTGTTGCTCTGGCGTGAGGGTCATGGGGCGCGTCCTGTGATGGGCTTGGGATTCGGGATTTACTATATCTGCGGGGGTGCGTCACAGGAACCACGATATGCGGTATTGTTTTTGGGATGCACTGGGGCAGGAAAATGACACTCCCCCCTATCGCGCGTTGACAAGGCAGGCAGGGGTTTGGGAGGGTGCGAAAAAACAAAGATATATATTGAGGGCAGAAAAAATGAAACGCACCGCAATTGCGCTGACCTGGGCCGCTGTTTTCTTGTCGGCCTGCGGCGGCACGCCGCCTTTTGGTGGGACAACCACGGATACGGGCGGCGATCCGGGCAATGGCGTTGCGCCAATTCCCGAGGTGCTTGCGGGCAATCTTGAGAGTTTCACCTATGATCCGCGCAACCAGACGCTGACAGTGGTCGGCACACCCGCCGACGACGGCCCGCTGACCGGCGTCTATCGGCGCCGTGCGGCGCTCGACCAGGCCGGATACCAGGCCTATACGGCGCAGGATGGCTCGCTCGACCGGCACAACACCGCCTTCGTGCGCGAGATTGACGGGGTGCAGGCGGCCGTGATCGTGAGCGGCGTGCAATTCCAGCAGGTCTTTGGCGGGCTGGCCTATTCCAACGAAGCCACGGCCTATTCCCCTCCGGTGGAGCCGGGATCGGAAACAGATGGCGGGCTGGTCAGCTATGCCGGCACCTATGTGGGATTGCTGAACGGTCCGGGCTCCAACGAGGATCTGCTGCCGACAGCCCCGGGCACCAACCCTGCCGTACTCTCGGCGCAGGCTGCCGAGACACGGGGCGACGTTCTGATCACCGCCGATTTCTCGGACGCGCAGGTGGCGGGGGTCATCTACAACCGGATCGCGGTCGATTACGACAACTCGGGTCCCGGCATCTTCCCGAACGCGGCGAACCCGCTTCAGCTGGAGGATATTGCGCTCGATAACACGGGAATTGCCGAGGACGGGACATTTCAGGGCATCGCGACGCAGAACGACATCCCCGTAGGCGATTACGGTGGCATCTTTGGCGGAGACGGCGCGGCGGCGGTGGCGGGCGGCATCCGGGTCGACGACCACATCGACGCTTTCAGCAACGAGATCGAATGGGGCATATTCGTGCTTGCCGCCTGCGGGCAGCCCCAGGCCGATCCGCTCTGCAACCAGCCCCACCCGTAAGCGCCAGTGATGTGCCGGGGGGGCAGGAAGCGGTGGCTGCGGGCGGCAGCCCTGGGCGCCGTGCTCTGCGCGCCGCTGACGGCCGGTGGCCAGACCCCGGCCCCGCCACAGGACAGGGCCCAGGAAACCCGCATCACCCTGCCCGAGGCACGCGCGATCGCGGTGCAGGCATTGAAGGACGGGGAGCCGGTGCTGGCCTATCGCCTGGCCGAGGGGTTGCTGCAGGCCGATCCGCGTTCGGCCTTTGCGCATTTCACGCTGGCGCAGGCCCATAGCCAGTTGCAGCAGCCGAGCGAGGCGCGCCGCGCTGCCGCCCGTGCCTACCGGTTGGCGGAAACGCCGCAGAACAGGTTCGAGGCGGCGCGCCTGGCAGCCTCCATGTCCTACCGCGAAGACCGCAAGACCCTCTCGCAGATCTGGGTACGCCGGGCGGTCCAGAATGCGCCCGACGCGCGGACCGAGGCCCAGCTGGGCCGCGATTATGCGCGGCTGCGCGCCGAGAACCCCTGGCAGTTCAGCATCCAGGGCGGCCTGCGCCCGTCCAGCAACGTCAACAACGGCTCGGAAATGGCGGTGCAGATCATCGACGGGCTGCCCTTCATCGGCACCTTGAGCGGCGCGGCGAAGGCGCTGTCGGGAACGGTCGGGCATCTCGATACGCGGCTGGGCTACAAGCTGTGGCAAGACCGGACCAGCCGCACGACGCTGGAAGGGCGGCTCTACGTCCGTCGGGTGGCGCTGAGCGACAGCGCCAAGGCGCAGGCGCCGACGGCCACGAACAGCGATTACGGCGCGACCTTCGCCGAGTTGGGGCTGAGCCATGAGCAGGTCCTGGGCGACGGCGGCACGCTGCTGCAGACCGACGTCGCTGCCGGTCGCTACTGGAGCGGTGGCGACGTATCGTTCGATTTCCTGCGGCTGGGCGCCGGGGCGGCCTGGCGGCTGAACAATGCCACGCGGCTGAACCTGGGCGCGAAGCTGGAACAGCGGCAATCGGCCCTTGGCGACCGCTTCGACACCACGGTGCTGGACCTGGATGCCGGGCTGCGGCGCAAGCTGGAGAACGGAGACGGCATTTCGCTCGCCCTGAACCTGCGGCACACGGACAGCGATTTTTTCAACGCGCGCTACAGCGCCGCCACGCTGCGGGCCAGCTATGTGCTGGGGCGGCAGATCGGGCCGGCGCAGGTCTCGACGGGCATCACGGCGGGCTATTCCGACTACCCCGATTTCGCGGTCTTCTTCGCGGTGCCGGGAGGGCGGCAGGACCGGTCGGTCTTTGCCGATGTGAATTTCTTTTTTGCCGACCTCGACTATGCCGGTTTCGCACCGAACCTGCGCATCAGCGCCGGGCGCACCTCGTCCAACGTCAGCCGCTACGAGACGCGGGAACTCTCGGTGTCGCTGGGC
Organism: Sulfitobacter sp. G21635-S1; assembly: GCF_027213915.1. NCBI lineage: Bacteria > Pseudomonadati > Pseudomonadota > Alphaproteobacteria > Rhodobacterales > Roseobacteraceae > Sulfitobacter > Sulfitobacter sp. G21635-S1. The sequence continues at coordinate 73,101 of NZ_JAPWGV010000014.1, read as the reverse complement.
GTGCGGTCGAAGTTCTGACGCCCCCTGCCCGCGCTGTTCGAAGGGCTGGCACTCTGCCCCGACCATGCTAGGTTCTGCCCGAGAATGCGAAGAAGGAGCCCCCGCATGCCGATCAAATACCTGCACACCATGGTGCGCGTCAAAGACCTTGATGTCTCGATTGATTTTTACAAGAAACTGGGGCTGATCGAACGCCGCCGGATCGACCATGAGGGCGGGCGGTTCACGCTGGTGTTCCTGTGCCCTCCCGGCATGGATGACGGCCATGCGGATGTGGAACTGACCTATAACTGGGACGGGGATGATGACCTGCCCAGCGACAGTCGGCATTTCGGCCATCTCGCCTATACGGTCGAGAATATCTATGACATGTGCCAGAGCCTGATGGACCAGGGTGTGACGATCAACCGTCCGCCGCGCGACGGGCGCATGGCCTTTGTGCGCAGCCCCGACAACATCTCGGTCGAGCTGTTGCAGGAGGGGGATGCCCTGCCCGAGCAGGAGCCCTGGGCGAGCATGGAAAATACCGGTCATTGGTAAGAGCCGCCGCCCTTCTGACGCTGCTTGCCGTTCCCGCGGCGGCGGCTGACTGCCGTCTGGCACTGGCGCTGGCGATGGATGTCTCCAGTTCGGTGGATCCTTCCGAGGACCGGCTGCAGCGGCAGGGCACGGCGGAAGCCCTGGCATCGCCGGAGGTGGCCGCGGCCTTCTTTGCCGCGGATCTTCCGGTGGCGCTTGCCGTTTACGAATGGTCGGGGCGCTATAACCAGCAGGTCATTCTGGACTGGACGATGATCGACAGCCCGGCGGCCCTGACCGGGGCGGCACAGACCGTGGCGGCGAGCCTGCGCGGTCATACCGAGTTTCCCACCGCCATGGGCTATGCGCTGGGGTTTGGCGCGGGCCTGCTGGCGCGCGCGCCCGATTGTCTGGACAAGACCCTGGACATGTCGGGGGACGGGCAGAACAACGAAGGGTTCGGCCCCGCCATCGCCTACCGCGAATTCGCCTTTGACGGGGTCACGGTGAACGGGCTGGCGATCAATGCGGCCGATTTCGAGGGGGAATTGGGGCTGATTGCCTTTTACCGGCGCGAGGTGCTGCACGGGCCGGGGGCCTTTCTGGTGATCGCGGACGGTTTCCCCGATTTTGCCCGCGCGATGCGCCAGAAGCTGGTGCGCGAAGTCTCCCCGGCGGCAATCGGCGGTCTGATGCGCCGCAAGGAGGACAGGTGATCCGCCTGGCTGTGCTTGCAGGTGCCTTGATGCTGGGCGGCCTGCCGGGGGCGGGACAGGCCCTTGCGGATTGCCGTCAGGCGCTTGCCCTGGCGCTGGATGTCTCCGGCTCTGTCGATGCGCGGGAATATCGCCAGCAGATCGGCGGTGTGGCAGAGGCGCTGGACAGTCCGGAGGTGCGTGCCCGCATTCTGGCGATGCCGCAGGCCCCTGTCCGACTGATGGTGTTCGAATGGAGCGGCCCGCAGGAACAGGCGGAGCTGGTGCCCTGGACCGACCTGGACAGCGCCGCCACCCTTGACGGGGTGATCGAGACCCTGCGCCAGACCAGCCGCCGCAGCACGCCCCCCGGCACGGCGCTGGGGGTGGCGATGGCCGAAGGGGTGCGCAGGCTCACTGCCCAGAGCGACTGCTGGAAGCGGACGCTGGATATTTCAGGCGATGGCAAATCCAACCTCGGACCCCGCCCCCGCACCGTCAGGACACAGCTTGAAGACAGCGGCGTGACCATCAATGCGCTGGTGATCGGGGTGGACAACCCCCGCTCCACCGACATCCGACAGGCCGAGATCGCGGAGCTGTCCTCCTACTTCCGGGCGGAGGTGATCATGGGGCCCGGCGCCTTTGTGCAGACGGCCATCGGTTTTGCCGATTATGCCCGTGCGATGAAGGAAAAATTGCTGAAGGAACTGGAGGGTCTGGTGGTTTCGGAACTATAGCGCTTCGGGATATACCTGAATCGCTTGTTCGCTGCCTCTCCCTTCGGTCGAACGCGAAAAGTGATGTTGGATGTTTCAAGTCCATCCCGAAACGCTGTAGTCACCCGGACTCAAAGTTCGGTTCATTGAATACAGCTCTCAACGGCAGGTTCGCACCCGGCACCGAGGGCGGCCCTCCATTTGGCGAGGCATTTCCATTTCTCCATACTTTGCAGCATCTTGCGAGGTCGGAGTTTCGCGCCCGCCGTTTTGCCGGAGGCAAACCTGCGGTTTGACGGGGGCGGGGTCGGGTGCGAACCGGATCGCAAGCGATCCGGAGGCAGGGGGAAATAATGCGCATTTTGTTTCCACCATATTGGGGCCTGCCCCAGACACCCCGGGCACAGATCAGTAGATATACCGGATCTGGTCGGTCCAGTAGCGTTCCATCCGTTTCAGTGACAGGGTGATGTCGGCAATGCCCGAAGGCCCCAGCACGCCCTTCTCTTCCAGCCCGTCGGCATGGCGCGAGAAGAGATCCGACACCACATCGCGGATGTTGCGCCCCTTTTCGGTCAGGCGGACCCGGACCGAGCGGCGGTCAATCTCGCACCGGTTGTGGTGCATATAGCCCATTTCGACCAGTTTCTTGAGGTTGTAGCTGACGTTGGAGCCCTGGTAGTAGCCCCGGCTTTTCAATTCGCCCGCCGTCACCTCATTGTCGCCGATGTTGAACAGCAGCAGGGCCTGGACCGCGTTGATTTCCAGCACGCCGACGCGTTCGAATTCATCCTTGATCACGTCCAGCAGCAGACGGTGCAGACGCTCAACCAGCGAAAGCGCCTCTAGGTAGCCCATCATGAAGCCCTTTTCCCGCATGGGGATGGCCATTGGTTCCTGAATGCTCATTTCTCTCTCCGACTCGGTGGGTTGGAGCGAAACTGCGCAAAAAAGCAGAATATTTCGTTAAATCGCCCCGCCTTCAACTTGAAACGCCGATACCCTGCCGCGCTGCGCGTTCTCGGGACATCGGCGATACCGGATGTATCAGGTCAAAGGCGGGACGCTCCAATCGGACCGTGAAGCGGGCGTGTGGTGGTGGTTTTCGCGGCGGAGCGGCGCCTGGTGACCTGCGCGGCACATCGCCGGTTTGACGATCAGACAGAGACCAATGCGCAGGAAACGGGTCGGTTCGATGTCGCTTGCTTGTTTAGGCTCTGGACCCATCAATTCTATATACTCAGCGGCGATTTCACGAAATTTCAAAGGTTTGGGGCGTGCAGCCAATAGTGGTTCTATTTGCAAGCGACCCAAGACGTTGAAATGAAGTGAAATCGCCGCCCTTCGGGTTTGACGGATTTTCCCGCAGCCTGCGTCACATCTGCTTGAAATAGAACCACTATTCTTGCGCAGATGTTCCTGGCCTGCGAAAAAATCTGTCAAACTGAGCATATAGAATTAATGGGTCCAGAGCCTAAGCATCTCCCAATCAACAAAGGATGGAGATGGGAATGCTTCTGAACGGAAAGACAATTATCGTCACGGGCGCAAGCAGCGGCATCGGTGCAGCCGCCGCAAGGTTGTTCGCCGGGGAAGGCGCGAAACTGGTTCTTGGTGCGCGCCGCGCCGGATTGCTTGAAGAAATCGCGGAGGAAATCTCTGCCAAGGGTGGCGAAGCGGCCTTCCTGGCGGGGAATGTCGAAGACAGCGCCTATGCCGAGGCGCTGGTGGCACTGGCGCAGGAGCGCTTTGGCGGGCTTGATGGCGCCTTCAACAATGCCGGCATCGCCGGAGACATGGGACCGGTACCCGAGATGGCGGAAAGCAACTGGCGCAAGGTGGTTGCGGTCAATCTCGACAGCGGGTTCTACGCGGCCAGGCATCAGATACCGGCCCTGCGCAAACGCGGCGGCGGCTCGATTGTCTTCACCTCCTCCTTCGTCGGCCAGGGCATCGGTTTGCCGGGGATGGCAGCCTATGCGGCGGCAAAAGCGGGGCTTGTCGGCATGACGCAGGTCCTCGCGGCAGAGCACGGGCCGGAGAACATCCGGGTGAACGCGCTGCTGCCGGGGGGCACGATGACGCCCATGGCCGGGGATGATGCCGGTTTTCACGAGGTCGTGCGCGGCTTTCATGCGTTGAAACGCATGGCTGAGCCCTCCGAGATTGCCGGTGCGGCGCTCTTTTTGCTTTCCGATCACGCGTCTTTCGTGACCGGGAGTGCCCTGTTCGCCGATGGAGGGAACGCCATCAACAAGATTTAGCAGCGAAGCGGGCACTGGATTTGAAAGGGCCAGTGTCCGCTTACCGGACGCGCGCGCCTTGGCGGGAACGGCCGTATGGGTCCAGAGCCTACGCCGGTCGAACCCCGCCTGCCAGTTGCGCGCGGATCAGGGTGATGAACCGTGCGTAGCGGTCGGGGGGCTGTGCCTGTTCGGAGACCCACAGATAGAGGTCGTGATCGCTTTCGTTCAGCATCTCTTCGTAAAGGGTCAGATCGGCATCATCCATCGCGGCCAGATGCACCCTGGCAAAGGCGGGCAGGATCAGGTCCATTTCCTTGATCCCGCGCCGCATCGACCGCATGTGCAGCCGCTTGATCCGATGTTCGGCAAGTTCAGACATTTGCGGCATCGGTCATGACACGGCGCAGGCGTTTCTCCAGCCGCCCCATGTCTTCGGCCTTGCGCAGCAGGTCCGCGCGCATGCTGCGGATTTCCGACATGATCTCTGTCAGGCCCGCGGTGTCGGCGCTCTCCGCATCGGGCGCACCGACACCTTCGCCTTCGCCGTTGATCAGCCACATCATCGACACGTTCAGCAATCCTGCCAGCATCGACAGCCGGTTCGCACGCGGCTCCGCATGGTCATCTTCCCAGCCCCGCAGGGTGGGCAGGCGCACCCCCAGCCGCTTGGCCAGTTCTCCCTGGCTCATGCCCGCTTGTTCGCGCGCGGCGGCGAGCCTGTCGCCGAAAGTTGCCGCATCAGGTCCGTACCAGTCCGTTACATCGTTCATTCATCATCCCTTTCATCAGAACAAAGGCGTTCTTTCTTGATCGGTTTGTCTCGCCCCCCTAAGAGGGTCGCGCATACATCACATACCGAGGTCCGGAATGGAACTGCTCTCTGCAACGCTTGTCCGCGTCAAACCGTCCCCCACAATTGCCGTCACCACCAAGGCGGCGGAACTCAAGGCAGCGGGGCGAGACGTTATCGGCCTTGGCGCAGGCGAGCCGGACTTCGACACGCCGCAAAACATCAAGGACGCGGCCGTCGCGGCCATCGCCTCTGGAAAGACAAAGTATACCGCGGTTGACGGAATTCCAGAACTCAAGCAGGCGATCTGCGAAAAGTTCAAGCGTGACAACGGATTGGACTACAAACCATCGCAGGTCAGCGTGGCCAGCGGTGGCAAGCAGATCCTCTATAACGCGCTGATGGCGACAATGAACCCCGGCGAGGAAGTCGTGATTCCCGCCCCCTACTGGGTCAGCTACCCCGATATGGTGCTGCTGGCGGGGGGCGAGCCTGTCATCGCCCCCGCAACGCTGGAAGACGATTTCAAGCTGACGCCCGAGGCGCTGGAAGCCGCGATCACGCCGAAAACAAAATGGTTCATCTTCAACTCCCCCTCCAACCCCACCGGTGCGGGCTACAGCCGGGAGGAGCTGAAAGGGCTGACCGACGTGCTGCTGCGCCACCCGCATGTCTGGGTGATGAGCGACGACATGTATGAACATCTGGCCTATGACGGCTTCGAGTTCTGCACCCCGGCGCAGATCGAACCGGCACTTTATGACCGCACGCTGACGGTCAACGGCGTGTCCAAGGCCTATGCCATGACCGGCTGGCGCATCGGCTATGCCGCAGGCCCCGAAAAGCTGATCGGCGCGATGCGCAAGATCCAGTCGCAAAGCACCTCCAACCCCTGCACCATCAGCCAATGGGCGGCCATCGAGGCGCTGAACGGCACCCAGGATTATATCGCCCCCAACAATGAGATGTTCGTGCGCCGCCGCAACCTGGTGGTTTCCATGCTGAACGAAATCGAGGGGGTCACCTGCCCGGTGCCCGAGGGGGCATTCTATGTCTATCCCTCCATCGCCGGGCTGATCGGCAAGACCTCTGCCGGGGGGGCCAAGATCGAGAATGACGAAGCCTTTGCCACCGCCCTGCTGGAAGAGACCGGGGTCGCCGTGGTGTTCGGGGCCGCCTTCGGCCTTTCGCCGAACTTCCGGGTCAGCTACGCTACCTCCGATGCCGCGTTGAAAGAGGCCTGCGGCCGCATTCAGGCTTTCTGCGCGGGTTGCGTGTAACGGGGTATCCATGTCGACTGAACTGCCAGAATACTATTTCCGGGTCCGGGAAAACGGCGCTGCAGTGTTTCGGATCGACACCGAAAACCGGCAGCGGCGGATCGAGATGGACCAGATCGCCCTTGCCAATATCCGCAATGGCGAGATCAAGCCCCATGGCGACCGCAGCCTGTCGGAAGCGGATCTCGACACCATCCGCAACTGGATGGAGGAGCGCCGGCAGGTTCTGGCACATCGCGACATCGACGACATCCACCGCGCCGTCGATTATCTGAACCTGACGACGCAATGGGTGCAGTCCAAGGCCACGGATGAGCAGCTGGAAGCGGTCACCGACGCGCTGCTGCTGGCGATGCATGACCTGCGCAGCACGCTGGTGCGCAAGAAGGCGGACCGGCTGCTGAAGGATTAGAGCGTCATGCGAAGAACCGGCATCACGTAACGCTGCCTGCTCCTAGGTCGTGTTGACATTCATTGTCGCCCACCCGCGCGAGACGGATTTTGCCGCTGGCGCCGTGATGTGAGCGCAGCAATGTGATCATTGGAAGCGAACATCCGGGAGGGCAGAGGCAAAATCCGCCGCGCCCCGCAGGGGGTTCCCCAAAATTGCCCATTTCTGCGTTACAGCGTCCCGCCTTTACTTTAAGGCAAATCACTTCGCCAATGTCCCGGAATCGCGTAGCGCGGCAGGGTATTGGCGCTTCAATTTCAAGGCGAGGCGCGCAAAGAGAGCTTGAAATAGCTGGCTATTCCTGCGCTCTCTTGCCTGGAACTGAGCAATTTTGGACTGAAACGGGTGGGCGACAATGAATGTCAACACGACCTAGTTTCCCGCACTTGCAGACATGTCATGCAAGACCTGTCATTTTTGACATGTCATGTATGACATGTCGTCCGTTGCGGCATGGCACGCCAAAGCGTTAAGCGTGATGTCTTGAAGCGTTATCCGAAAACCTGACCTGCGTAACGCTGCCTGAAACGAGAGCGTTCAGCGCGTCACCTGATGCCTGCTGTTTCAGGTATTTCGTCAGGCGCTCTGGTCGTCCCTGCCCGGTTCATCCGGATTGCTGGAGAACAGGGCGATCTTGTTGCCCTGCGGGTCGCGCAGGTAGCCCACGTAAAACCGCGGGCCATAGGCCGCGCGAAAGCCCGGCTGCCCCTCGTCCTGGCCACCGGCGGCAAGGGCGGCGGCGTGCAGCGCGCGCACCTGGGCCTGGTTGCGGGCCTCAAAGGCCACCATGACGCCGTTCCCGGCCGTCGCCGGACGCCCGTCAAAGGTTGGTTTCACGTAGAAATCCGGCAAGGCCGGCTGGCCCGCTGCCACGGGCAGCACATAGCTCAGCCCCTCGGGGCCTTCCGTGAGCCCGTAGCCGAGGGCGGGCAGCAGCGCTGCATAGAAGTGTTTCGCGCGGGCGATGTCATCGGCACCAAGAGTGACATAGGAAATCATGCGGTCTGATCCTTTCCGACGGTCTTTACCGATACGCCCCAGAAGCGGATGTTCAGCAGGATCGCGGCAATCCCCAGGCCGGTCACCAGACCGGACCAGACCCCGATGCCGCCGCCGCCCAGGGTGAACCCCAGCAGATAGGAACAGGGCACGCCCAGCCCCCAGTAGCTGAAGGCGGCGATCCACATCGGCACCCGGGTGTCCTGCACGCCGCGCAGCAGGCCCAGGGTAATCGCCTGCGCCCCGTCGACGAACTGGAACAGTGCCGCCATGGCCAGCAGCCCGACGCCGATGCTCAGGATCTGCGCGCGCGCCGGTTCACCGTCTTGCATGAAGGCCGACAGCAGCGGCTCGGGCCAGCCGATGAAGACCACGGTGGCAAAGACGGAAAAGACCACCGACATGGCGGTGACCGTGATCGCGCCGCGCGACAGGCGGGCAGCGTCGCCCCTGCCATTGGCGTTGCCCGCCCGGATGGTGGCGGCATTGCTGAGGCCGAGGTGGACCATGAAGGTGATCGAGGCCAGTTGGATCGCGATGCCATGGGCGGCCAGCGGCACGGTGCCCAGCCAGCCCATCATCACCGCGGACCCGGCAAAGAGGCCAACCTCGCTCAAGGCCGTCAGGCCGATCGGCCAGCCCAGCCGGAACACCCGCCCCAGCATCTGCGCATCCGCCCGCCAGAGGCGCACGAAGATGCGGTGCTGCGGCACCACGGTCAGGATGTAGACCACCACGCAGATCAGCGAAACCACATGGGTGCTGACAGAGGCGATGGCCGCCCCCACCACACCCAGTTCCGGCGCGCCCCAGTTGCCGAAGATCAGCGCGTAATTGGCCAGCGCGTTGATCCCGGCCGAGATCAGCGTGATCCAGAACACGATCTGGGTGCGTTCCAGCGCCGCCAGATAGCTTTTGAGTGTCATCACCAGCAGGGCGGGCAGGATGCCAAACCCCATGACCCGCAGATAGCGACCCGCGTCGCGGGCCAGCTCATCGCTTTGCCCGATCATCCGCAGGATCGGCTCTGCCCAGAGCATCAGGGGCAGCGACAGCAGCCCGAAGCCAAGCGACAGCCAGAGCCCCATGCGGGTGGCGCGGCGGATGCCGGTGTCGTCCTCTTTGGCGTCAAAGGCCGCGACCATGGGCATCACCGCCCAGGCAAAGCCGGAACCGAATATGAACAGCACGAAAAAGAAGGTGGAGGCCAGCGTCACCGCCGCCAGTTCCTCGATCCCGTACCAGCCCATCATGACCGTATCGGTCACGCCGATCGCCACCTGCGCCAGGTGTCCGCCGATCAGCGGCAGCCCCAGTGTCAGGATCGCGCGCATATGGCCGCCGTATGTCAGAACCGGTGTCATATCCCAGCCATACGCCGGGTTATGGCGAAGGTGAAGAGGTGAAACGCCCGCCTCAGACCCGGCCCAGATGGGTCGCCTTGAAGCCGGTGCCGTACTTCAGGCCGTAGCCCATCGCGCGGTCCAATCCGATGTGCGCGCCCCAGATCAGCGCGAGCGACAGGGCAAGGTCACTGCCGGACCAGAGCCCTGCCCCGGCCAGTGCCAGCGGCGTCAGGTAGCTGTGCCCGATGTTGTAGACCAGCGCCCCGGTCAGCCTGTCGCGCAGGTATCCCAGCATGAAGAGGTCGGGGGCCAGGATCAGCAGCGCGAAGAGCCCCCAGCCGCCGCCCAGCCGGGCATAGATCAGGATGCAAACCCCGGCCAGTGCCAGCCCTTCCAGCCGAAGGGTGACGGCCAGCGGCGCCGGGGCGGTTGAACGGGGGGTCGAGAGCTTTGTCATGGGATCGCCTTTTGTTGGGATGGCCTTAGTCTGGCCGAGTCGTAACCTGAAAGAAATTGACCAAAAAGGAATAGCCACCTATCAAAAAATGATGAGCAGACCTTCGCTTGACCTGATCCCGGCCTTTCATGCGGTGATGACCCACGGCAGCCTTTCGGCTGCGGCGCGGGTTTTGCGGCTGGCCCAGCCCACGGTGCGCCGGCAGATCGAGGCGCTGGAGGCGGAACTTGGCACCCAGTTGTTCACCCGTGCGGCAAACGGGCTGACCCCGACGGGGATGGCGCAGACGCTGATGCCGCTGGCCGCCGCCGTCATTGCCGAGGCCGCTGCATTGGGCCGCGTGGCCAGCGCCGAGGCGCAGGCGCTGGAGGGTGTGGTCAGGATCACCACCAGCCGGGTGGTGGCGGGGCATGTGCTGCCCATGCTGATCCGGCAGATGCAGGCGGAGGCAGCGGGCTTGCGTTTCGAGGTGGCGGCGACCGACCGGGCGGAGGATCTGACCCGGCGCGCGGCGGACATCGCCATCCGCTTTACCCCGCCGCGCCAGCAGGCGCTGGTGGCCAGCCGTCTGCCCGATTGCGAGGTCGCCCTGTTCGCGGCCCCGGATTTTGCCCCGCCAGATCCGGATCGGCCCTGGCAGGAGCAGCCCTTTGTAGCGGACGACCGCGAAGACCTGATCCTGCCCGCGCTGACGGCCGCTGGCCTGCCCGCCCCGTCCAATGTGGTGCTGCGCTGTGACGATCCTCTGGCGCAGATCGCCGCCATCCAGTGTGGTGTGGGGTTGGGCTTCTGTCAGGTGAAGCTGGCCGCGCGTCTGGGGCTGCGCCGGGTTGCGCCCGGGGTCATGCATCCGATGCCGGTCTGGCTGGTGGTGCATGAGGATCAGGCGCGGATCGCGCGGATCGCATTTGTCTTTGACAGGCTCAAAAGCGCGCTGCGTCACCTTTTGTGACCCATTGCCTTGATGGACCCCAGGGGTCAGACTTTGCCCCGGAGGAAGCGCCGGTTTGACCGGAGCGGGCCGGTGGCCCCCGGCGCGGGCCCGTCGGGGTGCGGAGAATCGCGACGGGCCGGACAGCAAAAGGATACGAGACATGACCGAGCCGCGCACCGAAACCGTGACGCTGAATGGCAGGCCTTTCTTTCTGCGCCATTGGGGCAATGAACGCCTGCCCAAACTCCTGCTGTTGCATGGATTTCCCGAATTCGGCGGGGCCTGGGCCGATCTGGCCCCGCTGCTGGCCCACAGGTTTCACTGCATCGCGCCGGACCAGCGCGGCTATGGGCAGAGCTGGGCACCGGAAGCGGTATCCGACTATGCGACCCCGAAACTGGTGAGCGATATGGCGGCCCTGATCGGCGATGCGCCCCTCGCCGTGCTGGGGCATGACTGGGGCGCGGCGGTGGCCTATGGCCTGGCGATTTCGCGGCCCGATCTGGTGTCGCGGCTGATCATCATGAACGGGGTGCATCCGGTTCCCTTTCAGCGCGCCCTGGCGGCGGGCGGGGCGCAGGCCGAGGCTTCGCAATATATCCACTACCTTCGGGCGGAGGGTTCCGAGCAAAAGCTGGCGCGGGATGGATTTGCCAAATTGCTGGCGATGTTCTCGGCCAACATGGACACGGGCTGGCTCAGCGGTGCGACGCGCGACGCCTATGTTGCGGCCTGGTCCGGCCCGGGGCGGTTGCGCGGCATGGTGAACTGGTATCGCGCCTCACCGCTGGTGGTGCCGAAGGCCGGGGGCAGCATCAAGATGCCCGATCTGCCGCTGGAGAAATTGAAGGTCCGTTGCCCGCATCTGCTGATCTGGGGCACCGACGACCGCGCCCTGCTGCCCGAGGCGACCGCAGGTCTGGAGGAATTCGCCGCCGATCTGACACGGGTCGAGATCCCCGGCACCGACCATTGGCTGCACCACCAGAAGCCGCAGGAGGTGGCGCGGGCGATTCTGGACTGGTTCCCCGACCGGTAAGGTCACACCCTGCGGCAGATGAGGCGCAGGGATATTTTAGGCCAAAAAGAAAGGAGCTTGGGGCGTTCAGCCGCAAGACCGGTGGTCGGGAATACCTGACTTGCCCGGATGCGCGGATTTGCGCAGGTTGACGGCATTTGAAAGAAGGGGAATTTTACCATGCTGCTTCGCATCGTGCCATTGCTTGCCGTCGCCATCATCCTGATCGCTCTGGTCTTTTCGGCCTTCTGGCGGCCCTATGACCGGAACGGGCTGAATGCGCCCGCGCATCAATATTCCGGATTGTTCTGAACCGGGGACAAGGGGCGCAGGCCCGGTTCCGCCGCGCAGATCCCGAACACCGGGCAGCTTCGGGAAATGCACGACAAGGCGGCCTTGGCCCTTCCCCCGCGCGGCGGGCTCTGGCATACTCGGTGACCAACAAAAATGAACAAAAACAGGCCTGCCTCATGTCCGATCTCCTCTCCGGTGCCCAGCCCAGCGGCAAGAACTATGATGCCTCCTCCATCCAGGTGCTGGAGGATATGGAACATGTGCGCCTGCGCCCCGGCATGTACATCGGCGGCAAGGACGACCGCGCGCTGCATCACATGGTGGCGGAGATCATGGACAACTCCATGGACGAGGCGGTTGCGGGCCATGCCACCTGGATCGAGCTGGAGCTGCATGCGAACGGCCATGTGACCGTGCGCGACAACGGGCGCGGCATTCCCATCGGGATGCACCCCAAGGACCCGACCAAATCGGCGCTGGAGATCATCTTTTGCACCCTGAACGCGGGCGGCAAATTCTCGGGCGACAGCTATGAGACATCGGGCGGTCTGCACGGGGTCGGCTCTTCGGTGGTGAATGCGCTGTCGGATCACCTGCGGGTCGAGGTTGCGCAGAACCGTGAACTTTACGCGATGGAGTTTTCGCGCGGGTTGCCGCAGGGCAAGCTGGAAAAGATCGGCGCCGCCCCCAACCGGCGCGGCACGGCGGTGACGTTCCACCCCGATGCGGAAATCTTTGGCGCGCTGAAACTGCGCCCTGCCCGGCTGTTCGCCATGGCGCGGTCCAAGGCCTATCTGTTTTCGGGGGTCGAGATCCGCTGGAAATCCGCCCTGCCCGATGGCGACACGCCGATGGAGGCGAGCTTTCACTTTCCCGGCGGGCTGTCGGACTATCTGAACGAGACGCTGGGCGGCTCCACCACCTATGCCGAGGCTCCCTTTGGCGGGATGGTCGATTTCAAGGAGAAATTCGGCACCCCCGGCAAGGTGGAATGGGCGATCAACTGGACGCCCTCGCGCGATGGCTTCATCCAGTCATACTGCAACACAATCCCGACGCCCGAGGGCGGCACCCATGAGGCCGGGTTCTGGGCCGCGATCCTGAAGGGGATCAAGGCCTATGGCGAGCTGGTGGGCAACCGCAAGGCGGGCACGATCACCCGCGAGGACCTGATCACCGGCGGCTGCGCGCTGGTCAGCTGTTTCATCCGCGAACCGGAATTCGTGGGCCAGACCAAGGACCGGCTGGCCACCACCGAGGCGCAGCGCATGGTGGAGAACGCGGTGCGCGACCATTTCGACAACTGGCTGGCGGCGGATACCAAATCCGCCGGCGCGATCCTGGATTTCCTTGTGCTGCGGGCCGAGGAACGCCTGCGCCGCCGTCAGGAAAAGGAAACCGCGCGCAAGACGGCGACGAAAAAGCTGCGCCTGCCCGGCAAGCTGACCGATTGCACCAGCAAAACCCGCGAGGGCACGGAGCTGTTCATTGTCGAGGGCGACTCGGCCGGCGGGTCCGGCAAGGGCGCGCGCAACCGCAACACCCAGGCGCTGCTGCCGCTCAAGGGCAAGATCCTGAACGTGCTGGGGGCGGCCTCGGGCAAGCTGACGACCAATGCGGAAATCTCAGACCTCTGCGAGGCGCTGGGGGTCGGCATGGGGACGAAGTTCAACCTGGACGATCTGCGCTATGACAAGATCATCATCATGACCGATGCGGATGTGGACGGCGCGCATATCGCGTCGCTGCTGATGACCTTCTTCTTTACCCAGATGCGGCCGCTGATCGACAACGGGCATCTCTACCTCGCCTGCCCGCCGCTCTACCGGCTGACGCAGGGGGCCAAGCGGCTGTATGTGGCGGATGATGCCGAGAAGAACCACTGGCTGGAGAAGGGTCTGGGCGGCAAGGGCAAGATCGACCTGCAACGCTTCAAGGGTCTGGGCGAGATGGACGCGAAGGACCTGAAAGAAACCACGATGGACCCGGCAACGCGGAAATTGATCCGGGTGACGGTGGACGAGGATATCCCCGGAGAGACCGGCGATCTGGTGGAGCGGCTGATGGGCAAGAAGCCGGAGCTGCGGTTCCAGTATATCCAGGAAAACGCGCGGTTTGTAGAGGAGTTGGATGTTTGAGGCTCGGAAGATTGCGCGTTACGAGTTCACCATTACCTTTCTTCCTGAAAATTTTCGGTGTGATATTCTCCCTTGCTCCGATGCTGTGGCGATCAGCTAAGAATATTCTGTCACTCGACAAAATTGCCCGATCTGAAGATGGCCTAGAGTTTTTTGCGCAGTTGTTTGCATGGGCCCTGTTGTTCGGGTATTTTGCCCAGAATTCGAGTTCCGCAGTTTTGCTTGAACAGATATCAAGCTCTGAAGGTAAGCTCTCCAATTCGGTAGAATTCTTCGAGGCTGCGCAGAATCCGTTCTGGAGCGAGGTGCTCGTGCTCGTTCAGACGATTGTTGTGATGACGATCTGCTGGCCTGCAATTGAGCTGTGGAAAAGAAAGGGTTCTCAGGACACAGACGCGAATCTCTACTGGTGTATACTCATCGGTCTAACTGCACTTGGATATATTTTTTCGGCCACTTTATCTCTGGTCACGCTGGCATTTTGGCCCGATAGTTTTTCCGAAAGCATGGATACCTTACTGTCGATCTTGATCGCAATTGTTGCATTGGTCATCCTGTGGGTTAACTTGCGACGGATTGATCCGTTGCTACCTAAACCTTGGCTGGCCGCAGGATTGTTGATCTTGCTTACTGCGCAAGTAGCAACTAGCTTTATTAAGGCATTTCTTCCGCTACTTTTCCCCGACCTGTATGTGCTCCTGCTGTTGGAACCCTAAAATCTGCAGGACATGCGCGGGCCAAAGCATGTAAATGTTACCCTCAGCCATAGCGAGGCCGCTTGGTGCAATAGCGCGGAACTTCAGCAAGAAACCGTAAGTGCTATCATCTCTGGGATCGCACCACCGTCCTAGACGCACCCCACAAATAAACCCCCACGGGCGCGCAGGGGGTCCACTCATCTCACGTCAACCGGCTTCTCGCAGCTTTCACTGCACCCTGACGCTGCCGCATCCCTGCGGCCTCCGGCCCGAGGTCGGGCGTGGATCTCATGTTGGGGACTGCCGTAGGGTGCGTGCTCTGCACGCACCGCAGCCTCCCCGACATCATCGGTGCGCGCGGAGCGCGCACCCTACAAGGTTGCTGTCCCCTGGACCTTTCGCGAGACGACCTCCGGCCCGAGGTCGGGCGCGGGTCTCATGTTGGGGTCTGCCGTAGGGTGCGTGCTCTGCACGCACCGCAGCCCCGCCGACATCATCGGTTGGCCCGGCAAACCCCTTGCCAAATGCCCCTTGCACCCCCACCTTGTCCCTACAGGCCCGCGCCATCCGCGCGGCCTGTTGCCTCACCGGAAAAGCCGCGCGCGCGCCGCGCCCCTGCCCCCTGAGCATCGACCCGATGGGCTTTGCCGTTCGGGAACCCGATCAGAGGAATACCGCCATGTCCAAGGAAAAGAACAAGGGCAACAAGGAAGCCAAGAAACCCAAGAAGGAAAAGGTCAAGGTGCTGGCCACCGCCAACAGCGGCATGAAAGACGGCACCGTGATCGCGGGCAAGAAGGTCAAGTAACCGCGTCGCGGCGCGGGCCCCTGCCGGGGCTTGCGCCCGCGCGCAGCACGCCTAGGATCGGGGCACATTTTGCCCCGGAGGCCCCATGACACCGCAAGCCGCGCAAGACATCCTTGAAAACGCCTTTGCCCCCTGGGTGCGCGCGTTGCAGCCGACCATCACCGAGATCGGAGTGACGCGTACCATCCTGACCATGCCGATCAGCACGCAGATCATCCGCGTCGGCGGCATCGTCTCGGGGCAGGCGCTGGCGGCGCTGGCGGATACGGCCATGGTCTTTGCCTGTTTCGGCCATCTGGATGCGCCCGAACCGGTGGGCACCGTGACTCTGGATACGCAATTCCTGCGCCCCGCCAGCGGCGACAGCATCCGCGCCGAGGCGGAGGTGACCCGCGCGGGCAAATCCATGCTTTTCGCCCGCTGCACCCTGATCGCGGAACCCTCGGGCAAGCCGGTGGCGCTGGCCACCGCGACATTCGCGCGCTGAGGCGCATTCTCCGCTTGATCCCGGCCCCGCGCCGCGCCTTACTGCGCCCATGATCCGCGTCTTTCTCATCCTGTTGCTACTGGCTTCCTGCGGGCGACCGCTGACGGTGAATGAACGGGCCTTCCTCGACAGTATCCACGGCGACACGCTGGACATGAACGCGGTGCGCCTGCACAACGGATCGCCCACCCGCGCGGTGACCTTTCGCCGCAAGCCGCGCCCGCGCACCACCTGCCGCGAGCTGATCCTGCCCCCCGCAAGGGATGAGATCGTGACGACAAAGCCCGCCGCCGTCGCCCTTTTCAACACGATCCTGTTCGACAAGGACTGGTATCTTGAGGATTACCTGCCCGAATACCCCGATGCCATCGGGCTGGTGGCGGGGATGCTGCTGGCGCATGAGCTGACCCATGTCTGGCAGTGGCAGAACCGGGCAAGCACCGGCTATTCGCCGCTGCGCGCCGCGTCGGAACATACGGTCAGCGACGATCCCTATCTGTTCGAGATCGACACCCCCCGGAAATTCAGCGAATTCGGCTATGAACAGCAGGGCTCCATCGTGGAGGAATTCGTCTGTTGCCGTGTGCTGGCCCCGCAGGCGCCGCGCACCAAGCGGCTGCATGCGCTGATCTCGCAGGTGATGCCGGTGGCCCCGCTGCCCGCACGCCCGCAATCGGACGTGCGCCTGCCCTGGGACGGGGTCCAGATCAAGGGCATCTGCGGTTAGCGCTGGATGCTTTCCAGATAGGCCAGAAGTGCCGCAAGCGCGCGGGGTGTCGGGGTCATCACGCCGTCCACCTCCACCGGCACCAGATCATCCGCCATGGCCCCGCCGAACTGCGGCATGACCCGGGCGAGATGGCCCTGTTCGGGATCGCCATAGATATAGCTGAGCGACCGCGCCCGGGGAAAGCTGCCGCCGCTTGTCCGCGTCAGCAACGTCAGGTCGGCAGGTTGCGCGTTCAGGCCCGCCGCCAGCGGCCCGTCACCCCGCCCCGTGGCACCGTGGCAGGAGGTGCAATTGGCCGCATAGAAGGCCGCGCCGTCACCGGCGGTGGGCATCTCCTGCGGGGTGCAGGCTGCAGCGGTGCAGAGCAGGCAAAGCAGGGACAGGGTTTTGATCGGGCTGGGCATCATGGTTCTCCGGTTGGATTGAGGGTCATCTTGCGCCATCCCGCGCGCGCCGCCATGATGCAGATCAAACTGCAGCGGCGGAATGGCCTCAGGGAATGGCCTCAGGGCATATCCGCAAGCGCCTGAATGCGCGACCATACCGCATCCTCGACCGCAACCGGATCGGCGGGCTTTTTGCCCTGTCCCGGCATCCGCGCACCTTCATCCGCCGATGCCGCCTGCGCCAGGGCGGCCAGCCGCGCCCCGAATTCGGGCGATGCCGACGGGTCGATCACGATGTAATACTGGCCCAGGTCATGCGGCGGCCCCTCGGCCGCCTTGAGCGGTTTCACATCCTGCGACAGCGCGCCGCCGGTCATGCCCGCTGCCAGAATCTCGGCCATCAGGCCAAAGCCCCAGCCCTTGTAGCCGCCCAGGGAGATCAGCGATCCCTCAAGCGCTTCCTCCGGGTCGGTGGTGGGGTTGCCCCTGGCATCCACCGCCCAGCCTTCGGGGATGGTCTCGCCCGCCGCCCGGGCCATGGTGATCTTGCCCAGGGCGACCATGGTGGTGGATTGGTCGAACTGCATGGCGATCCCGCCCTGACCGTCGGGCACCGAAAAGGCAATCGGGTTGGTTCCGATGACCCGCGTCCTGCCCCCCGGTGCGGCCACGATGGGCGAGGCATTGGTAAAGCCCAGACCGATCAGCCCTGCCCGGGCGATCTGTTCCGTGAAATATCCCAGCGATGTGCAGGTGTGCGCATGGGCAACCGCCAGCGTGGCGATGCCGTATTGGCGCGCCGCGTCCAGCGCCAGGGTCAGCCCATAGGCAAAGGCCGGCTGGGCAAAGCCGAAGCGTGCGTCCACATGCACCACGGCAGCGCGGGCCATGGTCACGCCGGGGGTCACATCCCCCTTGACCCGGCCCGTCATCAACTGCTGGCAGTAGCTTTCCACATAGTAGAGACCGCAGATCCTGTTGCCCACCGATTCCGCCGCCGCGACCGCGCGGGCCACCTCTGCGGCGGCAAAGGAATCGGCACCGTGACCCATCAGGGCGGCCTGAACCGTCTCGGCGATGTCTCTCAGGGCCACCTCGGGCATCTGTCATTCCTCTGGTTCGGAACCACCACTGTGTCCCCGGCACCAAAGGAGCGTCAAGCGCGATGATCCCGGGTGGCGGGTTGGCGCGGGTTCAGACCGGCACCAGACGGCCCGCGTCGAGCCGGATCTGGCGATCCATCCGCCCGGCAAGTTCCAGGTTATGGGTGGCAATCAGCGCGGCCAGACCGGTGCTGCGCACCAGTGCCATCAGCGTGCCAAAGACCTGATCCGAGGTCGCGGGATCAAGGTTGCCGGTGGGCTCATCCGCCAGCAGCAGGCGCGGCGCATTGGCCAGCGCACGGCAAAAGGCCACGCGCTGCTGTTCGCCCCCGGAGAGCGCCGCCGGGCGATGGTCTGCGCGCCCCTCGATGCCCACCTGCCGCAGCAATTCGCGCGCCCGCCCCTCGGCCGCTGAGCGGCCCGTGCCCCCGGCAAGCTGCGGCAGCACGATGTTTTCCAGCGCGGTGAATTCCGGCAACAGGTGGTGGAACTGATAGATGAAGCCCACGTCCGCGCGCCGCACCGCAGTGCGGCGGCGGTCGCCCAGGCCGGTCATGTCCTCGCCCCCGATGCCGACCTTGCCGGCATCGGGCGTGTCGAGCAGCCCCGCGATATGCAGCAGCGTGGATTTGCCCGCCCCGGAAGGGGCAACCAGCGCCACCACCTCGCCCGGGGCAACCTGCAGGTCGATGCCACGCAACACCCTGACTTCATTCGGCGCACCGGGGTTGTAGGATTTGGTGATGCCTTGCAGATCGAGGGCCGGATCATTCATAGCGCAATGCCTCTACCGGGTTCATCCGCGCGGCACGGCGCGCGGGAAAGATCGTGACGATAAAGGACAGGCCCAGCGACAGCCCCACCGCCGAAAGCACATCGCCCATCTGCAGCTTGGCCGGCAGGAAATAGATCCCCCGGATCGACGGATCCCAGGCGGTGCCGCCGGACAGATAGTTCACCGCCGCAAAGATCTGATCGACATAAAGCGCAAAGAGGCACCCCAGGATCACCCCCATGGCGGTGCCGATGATGCCGGTAAAGGCCCCGCAGATGAAGAAGACCCGCAGCACCGACCCCTCGGTCAGGCCCATGGTGCGCAGGATGCCGATGTCGCGGCCCTTGTTCTTGACCAGCATGATCAGGCCGGAGACGATGTTCATTGCCGCGATCAGCACCAGCACGCTGAGGATCACGAACATCACCCGGTCCTCGATGTCCAGCGCGTTCAGGAACGAGCCCGAGGCATCGCGCCAGGTCCAAACCTGGGCCCGGTCTCCCGCCGCCTCCAGCAGCGGAATGGCCATCTTGTCCACCGCTTCGGGGTCTTCAACCATCACTTCAAGTTCGTCCGCCAACCCCTCGCGATTAAAGAAGGATTGCGCCTCTGCCAGGGGCAGGTAAGCACGGGTACGGTCGATGTCGTACCGCCCCGCTTCGAAGATATAGACAACCTCATAGGCATTGACGCGCGGGCTGGTGCCAAAGGCCGTCTTGACCCCGTTGGGCGAGATCAGCTTGATCGTATCGCCCACATCCACACCCAGCGTGCGGGCCACGCCGACGCCGATGGCGATGCCTTCGTCGAAGCGATCAATGTCCCCCCGCGCATGTTCCGAATGGGCGATGCGCGGGATCGTCTTGAGATCCTCTGCCGCAATGCCAAAGACTTCGACGCCCGCGTTGGACTGCCCCTTGTTGGCCATCACCTGCTGGCGCACCAGCGGCGCGGCACGTGTCACGCCGGGCACTTTCGACACTGCCGCAGCCATTTCGGCGTAATTTGATATGCTGCGATCGATCTGCCCGTTCTGGGCCACTTCGCCCAGCTGATAGATGGTCACATGGGCATTCGCCCCCAGGATCGTATCCACGAATTCCGCCCGAAAACCGGAGCGCACGGACAGCGTGGCGATCAGGGCAAAAACCGCCAGGGTGATGCCGATCAGGCTGATCCAGGTCATCACGCTGACGCCGCCTTCGGCGCGGCGCGCGCGCAGGTAACGCCAGGCGATCATCCATTCGAACGGGGCAAAGGGGGCGGTGCTGTTCTGCGCCATGGGGGCTCCTGAGATTTGGCGCAAACTGGGCTTTCGGACCGGCAGGGTCAAGCGCCCATTCTGCGGCGAAACGGCCAGGCAAGAAGGCGCAGCACGGCCCCCAGCGCAACACTGCCGATCAGGAAACCGATCAGGGCAAAGCTGAGGCCCGCGAAATGGATCGGCACCGCCGGCTGATAGGCGGCCCAGGCCGCCCGGGCGATCTGGCGATCGGTCAGCCGGGCCGCGTGATAGGCCCGCATGAAGGGTCCCTGCCCCTCGACTTCCGCCAGATCCGCGCGCAGCCTGTCATAGCGCTGAAAGGTCGCCGTCATATCCGCGCGCCTGCGCTCCAGGAACGCGGTGCCCTGCATCTGCGCCAGCGCCTGATCCCGTGACAGCCCAACGGCGCGCGCGGATGCGTCGAAATCCGCAACCACTTCGGCCAGCGCATCCACCGCACCGCCCAGACGCTGGGCATATTGCTGGGAAAACTCGGGGAACTGAGAAGTGACCACCGCCCCGGCAAGCCCGCCCGCAAGCGTCAGCGCCCGCAGTATCATGGCAAAACCGGCACGGCGGGCACCGGGCACCGCCGCACCATGCCTGTCATTCTGACACCGATGAACATCCGGCCTGCTCCCTTTTTTCGAGCAACCCTACATCCCGGCCATTCGCCCGTCCAATGCTCAGAGAATACCGGCGTAAATCTGCGCAATCCGCTCAACCGCCTGTTCCGGCGGCATTTCCTCGCTCTCTCCCGTCCGGCGCGAGGTCAGTTCCACCACCCCGTTCTTGAGCCCGCGCGGCCCCACCGTGATGCGCCAGGGCAGACCGATCAGATCCATGGTGGCAAATTTCGCCCCCGCCCCGCCCTTGGTATCGTCATAAAGCGGATCCAGCCCAAGCGCCTTGAGCGCGGCATAAAGCGCTTCGCAGGCCGCGTCAGCTTCGGCATCGCCCTGCTTGAGGTTCACGATCCCGGCATGGAAAGGTGTCACCCCCTCGGGCCAGATGATGCCGCGCTCGTCATGGCTCGCCTCGATGATCGCACCCAGCAGGCGGCTGACCCCGATGCCGTGGCTGCCCATATGGACCGGCACCGGCTTGCCGTCAGGGCCCTGCACCCTG
This sequence comes from Sulfitobacter sp. G21635-S1, assembly GCF_027213915.1. NCBI lineage: Bacteria > Pseudomonadati > Pseudomonadota > Alphaproteobacteria > Rhodobacterales > Roseobacteraceae > Sulfitobacter > Sulfitobacter sp. G21635-S1. Next base: position 51,836 of record NZ_JAPWGV010000014.1, on the reverse strand, counting down.
GCCCCCATCGGTTCGGAATACTTGGTCCCGAAGTAGAAGATCTGCCCCACCTCGATCCCGCGCGCGGTCCGGCGGCGCTCTTCGGGCACCTGGCTGAAGAGCGCCTCGTCATGGGTCTCGTCGGTGCGCGCATAGCGCGAGGTGAATTCCTCCAGCACTGCGGCACAGGCGGCATGATCGTCATGGTCGATCTCGCGGTCACCGAATTTCAGGTCGGTGATCTGGCTGTCATAGAAAACTTCCGATTCGCCGGTTTCCGCCAGCACCAGGAACTCATGGGTGTCATCACCCCCGATGGGGCCGGAATCGGCGCGCATCGGGATCGCCTGCAACCCCATCCGCTCATAGGTGCGCAGATAGCTCACCAGATGGCGGTTATAGGCATGCAGCGCATCTTCCTTGGTCAGATCAAAGTTGTAGCCGTCCTTCATCAGGAACTCGCGCCCCCGCATCACACCGAAACGCGGGCGGATCTCGTCGCGGAACTTCCACTGGATGTGATAAAGCGTCAGCGGCAGGTCCTTGTAGCTGCCCACATGGGAGCGGAAGATGTCGGTGATCAGCTCCTCGTTGGTGGGCCCGTAAAGCATGTCACGGTCCTGCCGGTCGCGGATGCGCAGCATCTCGGGACCATAGGCGTCATAGCGGCCCGATTCCTTCCACAGATCCGCCGATTGCAGCGTCGGCATCAGCATCGGGATATGCCCCACCCGCTGCTGCTCCTCATGCACGATCTGTTCGATCCGGCGCAGCACCTTGAACCCCAGCGGCAGCCAGGAATAGATCCCCGCGCTGGCCTGCTTGATCATCCCCGCCCGCAGCATCAGCCGGTGGCTGACGATCTGCGCCTCGCTCGGGGTCTCCTTCAGCACGGGCAGGAAATATCGGCTCAGACGCATGGCGGGCTCCTCTTTGGGCGATTGCTGCGGCCTGACTAAGCCATGTCCGCGCCGCCCGCAATCGCGATGCGCGCCTCAGACCCGCCCCGCCCCCTTCATTGTTCCAAAAATATACCAGAGCGCGAGACAGCGTCTCGCAAACCGATTTGGCAGCGCCAAATCAATAAAATCGCATGTCGGCCATGGGCCCACCCCGTCAGGATACGGCCCGCCGCGCCAGGGCGATGGCCACCTGGGTCGCCAGCGCCATGTCCTGCACCGAAATCCACTCCAGCGGGCCATGAATCTCCTGCATCCCGGTAAAGATGTTCGGGCAAGGCACCCCCATCTCGGTCAGCCGCGACCCGTCGGTGCCGCCCCGGATCGGCACCGATACCGGCGTCAGCCCCACATCCGCCACCGCGGCGCGCACCAGTTCCACCGGCGTCATGTCCTTTTCCAGCCAATAGCGCATGTTGCGGTATTGCGGCGTGATCTCGCAGCTGATCTGTGCGCGCGGCTCCCCCCTGCCCACCACCTCGCAGACCTGGCGCAGCAGCGCGCCCTTTTCCGCCAGACCTTCCAGTTCGAAATCACGGATGATCAGGGTGATCTCCGCCTCCGATGAGCCCCCCTTCACCTCGCTGACATGAATGAACCCTTCGGTGCCCTCGGTGGTATCGGGGGTCATGCGCTGCTGCGGCAGGCACTGGATGATCCGCGCAACCAGATGCAGCGCATTGACCATCTTGCCCTTGGCAAATCCGGGATGGGCAGAGACCCCCACCACCTTCACCACCGCGCCATCCGCCGAAAAGGTCTCGAATTCGATCTCGCCCGGTTTGCCGCCGTCGAAGGTATAGGCGAAATCAGCGCCCAGATCGGCGGGCAGCCGGGGGTCGACGCCGCGCCCGATTTCCTCGTCCGGGGTAAAGGCCAGGCGGATCGGCCCATGCGGAATGTCAGGGTTTTCAAGCAGATGTCTTGCGGCGGTCATGGCAATCGCCACCCCCGCCTTGTCATCCCCGCCCAGCAAGGTGGTGCCGGAGGCGGTCACGATGTCCTCGCCCTGCTTGCCCGCGAGATGCGGCGAAACTTCCGGGTTCAGCTTCAGCTCAGGGGCATCGGCAAAGGTGATGTCGCCACCGTTATAGCCGCGATGGACCACCGGTTTCACCCCGGTGGCATTGAACTGCGGCGCGGTGTCCACATGGGCGCACCAGCCCATTGTGGGGCCCGGGGCGGTGCCCGGCACTGTTGCCAGCACCACGCCGTAATCGGTCAATGTGACATCCTGCGCGCCGATCTGCTGCAGTTCGCTCACCAGCAGGCGCGACATTTCCAGCTGGATCGCCGTGCTGGGCTGACTGGGCGAAGCCGCATCGCTCTGGCTGTCGATGGCCGCATAGCGGACCAGCCGCTGTTCCAGTTCCGCGTCGAATTCGGTCCGCATATGGCCTCCTGCCGGTCTGTTCATGCCTGTTGCGCCAACCCTATGTCCGGCGCGCGGGGGGCTCAACACCCCGCGTGCCGGTCAGGCGGCGCGGATCAAATCGCGCCGTCATCCCCCCGTGACCCTTGAAATAACCGCCTGCATGGGCGAAGTGATAGTCTGTCCTTTGCGGAGAACCCCATGGCCCTTCCGATCCGAGATCAACTGAAATACTGGGGCATCGCCGCCGTGGTCTTCATGGTGGCCCTGTGGTTCCTGGGTCAGGTGCTGGTGCCCTTCCTGCTTGGCGGGGCCATCGCCTATTTCCTTGATCCTGTCGCCGACCGGCTGGAACGTATGGGGCTGAGCCGGGCCCTGTCCACGGCGCTGATCACCTTTGTCGCCATCCTCATCTTTGTGGTGATGGCCCTGCTGGTGGTCCCGACCCTGGTCAGCCAGGCCGCATCGCTGATCGAGACCGCGCCGAGGCTGACGCAGGATTTCACCAATTTCGTCACCACACGCTTCCCCTCGCTGCTGGATGCGGATTCGACGCTGCGCAACTCGCTGACCTCGATCGGCGCAACGATACAGGAGCGCGGCGGTCAATTGCTGGAGACGGCGCTGGCCTCCTTTGCCTCCATCATCAACGTGATCCTGCTGTTCGTGATCGTGCCGGTCGTGTCTGTCTATCTGCTGCTGGACTGGGACCGCATGGTTGCCGCCATCGACCGGCTGCTGCCGCGCGACCATGCGCCGGTGATCCGGCAGCTGGCCCGCGACGTGGACAAAACACTTGCCTCTTTCATCCGGGGCATGGGCACCGTCTGTCTGATCCTTGGCACCTATTATGCCTTTGCGCTGATGCTGGTGGGCCTGCAGTTCGGGCTGGTCGTGGGCTTCATCGCCGGTCTGGTCACCTTCATCCCCTATCTGGGTGCCCTGCTGGGCGGGGCGCTGGCCATCGGGCTGGCGCTGTTCCAGTTCTGGGGCGACTGGGTGTCCATCGGCCTGGTTGCGGGCATCTTTGCCATCGGCCAGGTGATCGAGGGCAATGTGCTGACACCCAAGCTGGTGGGCAATTCCGTGGGGCTGCATCCGGTCTGGCTGCTTCTGGCGCTGTCGGTTTTCGGCACGCTCTTCGGCTTTGTCGGGATGCTGGTCGCCGTGCCGCTGGCTGCCGCGCTGGGGGTGCTGGCGCGCTTTGCCATCGACCGGTACAAGCACAGCCTGCTCTATCTCGGCACCGACCCAACGACGATGGACGACTGACATGGCCCGACAATTGGGGTTCGACCTGCCCAGCCGTACCGCACTGGGGCGTGACGCCTTTTTCGCGGCACCGTCCAATGCCATGGCCCTTTCGATGATCGACCAATGGCCCGGCTGGCCCGGCGGCAAGCTGGCTCTCACCGGCCCGGAGGGGGCGGGCAAGACCCATCTGACCCATGTCTGGGCCGATCAGGCGCAGGCCCGGATCATCCCGGCGCGCAGCCTTGTGGATGTGGAGGTGCCTGCGCTGGCCACAGGGCCGCTTGCCGTAGAGGATGTGCCGGATATCGCCGGGAACGACGCGGCCCAGACAGCGCTGTTCCACCTGCACAACCTGATCCTGGCCGAGGGCCATACGCTGCTGCTGACCGGCACGCCCCCGGTTGCGCAATGGGGGCTGACCCTGCCCGACCTCGTCAGCCGGATGCGCGGTGCCACGGCCGTGGCGCTGGAGGCGCCGGACGACATGCTGCTGACCGCCGTGCTGGTCAAATTGCTCGCCGACCGGCAATTGACCCCCAAGCCCGATCTGGTGCCCTACCTGCTGTCCCGCATGGACCGGTCCTTTGCCGCCGCAATCGCCCTGGTGCAGCGCCTTGATGCCGCCAGCCTGGCGCAAAAACGCCCGCTTACCCGGCAGTTGGCGGCGCAGGTGCTGGACAAGCCCCCCGCAGCGGGCTGATACTGCCCGCATTGTCGCAACATCGTTACACACCAGCGCCATAAGGCCGCCATGACTCACGCAGATTTCCTAGAAGGGCCTTTCGCGCCCGCCATCGAACTGGCCGACCTCGACATCACGGGGCCGGGCCGTTTTTTCAACCGCGAACTCAGCTGGCTGGGATTCAACTGGCGTGTGCTGGAAGAGGCGGAAAACCCGCGTGTGCCGCTGTTGGAGCGGCTGCGGTTCCTGTCGATATCCGCGGGCAACCTCGATGAATTCTATACCGTGCGCGTGGCGGGCCTGCGCGAGCTGGCCCAGGCCGGCAATACGACGCCTGCCGCCGACGGCCTGTCCCCCGCCGAACAACTGGTCCTGATCAACGAGGACGCGCGCAACCTGATGATGAACCAGCAGCGGGTGCTGGTTGAACTGATGGCGGAAATGGATGCGCAGAACATCTTTCTGGAGCATCAGTCGGACCTGACCGCGGCCGATCACGAATACCTCAAGGAGATGTTCCTGACGCAGGTCTTTGCGGTGCTGTCGCCGCTGGCCATCGACCCTGCGCATCCCTTTCCCTTCATCCCCAACACCGGCTATGCGCTGGCGCTGCAGCTGGAACGGACCCGCGACAAGCGCCCGCTGCAGGCGCTGCTGCCGATCCCGGCGCAGATCGACCGCTTTGTGCCGCTGCCCGCCCCGGAGGGCACCCTGCGTTACCTGCCGCTTGAGGACCTTCTGGTGCTCAAGATCCCCGACCTGTTTCCGGGCTACAAGCTGAAAAGCCACTTTGAATTCAGGGTCCTGCGGGACAGCGACCTGGAAGTCGAGGACGAGGCCGAGGATCTGGTGCGCGAATTCGAAGTGGCGCTGAAACGCCGCCGCCGGGGTGAGGTTGTCCGCCTGACCCATTCGGCCGGCGCGCCGGAAAAGCTGAAAGCCGTGGTGATGGCCGAGCTTGGCGTTCATGAGCGTGACGTGATCGAGATCGACGGCATGATCGGGCTCGATGACCTGAGCAAGCTGGTCACCGACGCAAGGCCCGACCTGCTCTGGCCCTCCTTTACCCCGCGGGTGCCGGAACGGGTCAGCGACCATGACGGCGACATGTTCGAGGCGATCCGCCAGAAGGACATGCTGCTGCACCACCCCTATGAGACCTTCGACATGGTGATCCGGTTCCTCGCGCAGGCGGCGCGCGATCCGAATGTCGTGGCGATCAAGCAGACGCTCTACCGAACCTCGCGCGACAGCCCGATTGTCGAGGCGCTTTGTGAAGCGGCGGAAGACGGGAAATCCGTGACCGCGCTGGTCGAACTGAAGGCGCGGTTCGACGAGGCCGCCAACATCCGCCAGTCCCGGCGGCTGGAACGCGCGGGCGCGCATGTGGTCTATGGCTTCCTTGACCTCAAGACACATGCGAAGATTTCCACCGTGGTGCGGCGCGAGGGCAACCAGCTGGTGACCTATACCCATTACGGCACCGGCAATTATCACCCCATCACCGCGCGCATCTATACCGATCTGTCGCTGTTCACCTGCGACCAGAAACTTGGCCGCGACGCCACCAAGGTTTTCAACTTCCTGTCGGGCTACGCACAACCGGAGAAGCTGGACAATCTGGCGATTTCCCCCACCACGCTGAAGCCCCGCCTGCTGGAACTGATCGCGGCAGAGGCGGCCCATGCCGAGGCGGGCAAGCCTGCAGCGATCTGGGCCAAGATGAACTCCATCATTGATGCGGAAGTGATTGACGCGCTTTACGCCGCCAGCCAGGCCGGGGTGAAGATCAGCCTGGTGATCAGGGGCATTTGCGGATTGCGCCCGGGGATCAAGGGGCTGTCCGAGAACATCCGCGTCAAATCCATCGTCGGACGGTTCCTGGAGCATTCGCGCATCGTCTGCTTTGGCAATGGTCACGGCCTGCCCCACAAGAGGGCGCGGGTCTTTATCTCCTCCGCCGACTGGATGGGGCGCAACCTGAACCGCCGGGTCGAAACCTTGGTGGAGATCGAGAACCCGACGGTCAAGGCGCAGATCACCAGCCAGATCCTGGCCGCGAACCTGGCCGATGTGGCGCAAAGCTGGGTGATGGCACCCGATGGCAAATTTACCCGCCCGCCGATTGTGGAGGGGCAGTTCAGCTTCAACTGCCACCGGTTCTTCATGGAAAATCCGTCGCTCTCGGGGCGCGGCTCGGCGGGGGCTTCGGACGTGCCAAAGTTGACACATACGGAAGACTGAGGGCGGATGCCGGTCCGCCCGCCCCGATGTTCGGCGGGATCGGACATTGACCCCCGGTGCCACCTGCACCATCTTACGGACAGTTGAGCCGACCGCCAGGAGACCTCATGGCTAACCTTACGGAGACCAACACGCCGGTGCCGGAAACCGGCGTTGCTGATCTGGGCCTGTTTGCAAAACCACTGTTCGAAGACCCCAGCGCGCGCAAACTGTCGCGGGTGGGGGTTGTCGATGTGGGGTCAAACTCCGTCCGGCTGGTGGTTTTTGACGGCGCGGCGCGATCGCCCGCCTATTTCTACAACGAAAAGATCATGTGCGCCCTGGGCGCAGGCATGGCCGAGACCGGGCATCTGTCGCCGGAGGGCCGGGTGCGCGCCCTGTCGGCCATGCGCCGCTTTCGCAAGCTGGCAGACAGCATGGGCCTGAGCGAGTTGACGGTTGTGGCCACGGCAGCGGTGCGCGACGCCAGCGACGGCGCGGCGTTCTGCGAAGAAGTGCTGCGCGACACGGGCTTGCGGATCTGGGTTATCGACGGCGAGGAAGAAGCGCGGCTTTCGGCGCAGGGGGTTCTGCTGGGCTGGCCCGGTGCCTATGGCCTGGTCTGCGACATCGGTGGGTCGTCCATGGAACTGGCCGAGATTTCCGGGGGCCGCGTGGGCCGGCGGGTCTCTTCGCAACTGGGACCGTTGAAGCTGCGCGACATCAAGGGCGGCGCAAAGGCGCGGAATGCACAGATCAAGGAGGTGATGGAGGGCCTGCAGGAGCGTATGGGCGTCCAGCGGGACCGGTTGTTCCTGGTGGGCGGGTCCTGGCGGGCCATCGCGCGTATCGACATGGTGCGCCGGGGCTATCCGCTGCATGTGCTGCACGAATATCGCATGACACCGCGCGCGGTCAGTGCCACGGTCAAATTCATCAAGCAATCAAACCTGGAGGAGCTGCGCAACGAGGCGGGCGTATCATCGACCCGGATGGCGCTGGTGCCCTATGCGGCAGAGGTGCTGAGCCGCCTGGTCAAGACCTTCAAGCCCAAGGATATCGCGATTTCCAGCTATGGGATCCGCGAGGGGATGCTCTATGAACAGATGCCGCAGCGCCTGCGCGACCGGGATCCGCTGATCGAGGCCTGCCGCTTTGCCGAGGCCAAGGATGCCCGCACACCGGGTTTCGGCAAGGTCCTCTTCAACTTCATTCTGCCGCTCTACAAATCCAGTTCGCCGCAGCGCAGGCGTCTGATCAAGGCCGCCTGCCTGCTTCATGACGTCAGCTGGCGCGCGCATCCCGATTACCGGGCCGAGGTCTGTTTTGACAATGCGACGCGGGCCAACCTGGGGGGTCTGAAGCATTCCGAACGGGTGTTTCTGGGCCTTGCCCTGCTGCACCGCTATTCCAACAAGCGCGAGAACACCCGTTTTGAAGATCTCTACCAGATGATCGACGAGCGGGCCCGCAAGGAGGCCGAGATCTTGGGCAAGGCCATGCGGTTCGGGGCGATGCTGTGGATGAACAAGGATGAAGATCGCGGCGAACTGCGTTGGTTTCCCAAGAAAAAGCTGCTGCAGCTCTGGATCACCGAAGACATGATGCCGCTGTTCGGCGAAGTGGCCGAAGCGCGTCTGAATTCGCTCGCCGGATCGTTGGAAGCCTCGGTGGAGTTGAAGACGGCCAAGGGCTAGCACGGGTCGCCCGGCTTGCCGCCGCGCCCTGCATCCGGTTGTCGCGCCTGTCCAGGCTTTGCGTTTTACGCTGTCGGCATTTGCCGCCTGCACCCTTCACCGGCAGACATGTCATGTATGACATGTCATTTTAGACAGGTCTTGTATGACATATCCTGTGTGATCTGCTGCCTCGACCGGTCGGGCGCGCATCCCGCGAATCCCGGTAGTCGAAGGGGCGGCACCTCCCCATGTCCCAAGCTGTCGCGAAAGAGGGCAGCCTATAGCGCTTCGGGATATACCTGAATCACTTGTTCGCTGCCTCTCCCTGCGGTCGAACGCGAAAAGTGATGTGGGATGTTTCAAGTTGATCCCGAAACGCTGTAAATCAAGACATGTCATTTTTGACATGTCATGCATGACATGTCGTCCTTTATGGAATGTTGCGCTGAAATCGTCAGGCATCGTTCGGCTTTGCGCCCGCCTGACCAGGCGCATTGCCATGGCAGCGAAAGCCCCGCCTCAAAGATCAATCTGCGGTGCAGGCTCCTTCGGCGTCTCCGGCTCTTCCAGCGGCGGCTCCGGCTTGCGCCGGATGATGATATCCCCGTTCGGCAGGATCTCCGGCGCCTCATAAACGCTCCAATCCTCAACCTCGTCCAGAATCTCGCCCAGTTTCGGCCCCATCTCCTTGGCGAAGCTGCGCAAGGCGGGTCCCATCTGGTCGGCAAGGTCTTCCAGCCCGTCGATTGCGGGGGCCATTTCCTTCATGATGCCTTCCATGAACATCTGCGCGCCCCGTTCCATCAGGGACAGGCCCCGCTCCTCTTCCTCCTGCGCCTGAGCGGACAGGGGAAGGCAGATCAACAGGGCAAGACCGGCAAGATGTTTCATGACAGATAATTTAGCACGAATGCGCGCCATTACACCCCCTGCGGCCCATCCTCGAAATCCAGCGTCACGGGAAAATGATCGGAGGCAGTCACAAGGGCGTCGCGCAGCGCGTGATCGCGCCAGCATTCCGGGTCGTCCAGCGGATGCCAGATGCGCCAGCTTGCCCCCCGCGCCCGAAACTCCGGCGTGACCATCACGTAATCCAGCAGGGCCTGCAGGAACCGCTTTTCCTGCCTGATCCAGAACCGCGCCGTGGTCGGGGCCACGCCAAGCTTGCGCAGCAGCGCCTGTCGGGCATGCGGATCAAAGAGCGCGCCTGCCGCCCCTTCCTCCCCCATCAGGATTTCGACCGAGGATCTGCCAAAGAGGTTTTCAAAGGAATCCAGCCCCGGTCCGTCGTTGAGATCGCCCAGCAGCATCAGCGGCGTGCCTTCGGCCAGATGCATGTCGATCCGCCGCCGCAGCCAGACCGCCTGCGCCAATTGCTTGCGCCGGTTGGCCACGCCAAGGCTCAGCACCTGCTGTTCGGTCTTTGCCCCATGCGGCGCTTTCGATTTCAGATGGGCCCCGATCATCTGGAAGGAGAAACCGCCCCGCGTCTCGATCGCCAGTTCCAGCGGCGGCTTGGAAAAGACCACCAGGTCCTCATGCGCATCTATATCCAGGTCGATCCGCAGGGCGGTGTCAAACCGCGGCGCCCCGCCCGCCCCTTCCGGCCCGGCGAATTCGCCCCTGGGATCGTGCCGGGGGGTCAGCATCTCAGGGTCGTAAAGCAGCGCGATTTCCTGTTGGGTGTCGTTGGAGAACCCCATGATCGCATCGGTCGTGCGCAATCCGAACCGGTCGGCAAAATGCTCCAGCGCGGCAATGGTCGAATGCGATTTGCCCTGATCGGGTGCTTCGATGACCATGACCGCATCCGCATCCATCGCGCGGAACACCTGGCCCAGCGCCGCCGTCTGGCTGGCGCGGGTGACGTCATGGCGCGCGGACCAGCCCTCATCGTCGTAAAGCCGGTCTGATGGATCAAAAAGCGCCGAAAACCATTCGACGTTATAGGTCGCGATCCGCATCAGGCGGCGCGGCGCGACAGGGTTTCCCAGGCGCGATTGATGTCGATCAGCCGCTTCTCGGCCATGCGCACCGCCTCTTCGGGCAGGCCCCGTGCGACCAACGCGTCGGGGTGATTCTCGCGCACCAGCCTGCGCCAGGCCGCCCGGGCCTCTTCCTGCGTGGCATTGGGCGAAATGCCCAGCACCGTATGCGGCAGCGGCGATGTATCGGGCACGAACCGCGCCTTCAGCGCCGAGAAATCGTCCTCCGACAGGCCAAAGATCCGCGCCACCTCGTCCAGGAAGGCATCCTCGTTGGGGTGATAGGTGCCATCCGCCATGGCAATGTGAAACAACCCCTCCATGAGGTCGCGCAGCATGTCCGGCTGGTCGCTGAACATGTCGGCGATGCGCCGGGCGTAATCGTCAAATCCCGCCACGTCCTGCCGCGCCAGGTTAAAGACCCTGGCCGCGCCCGCGGTATCCCCTTCGGCGATCTGGAAGACCTCGCGAAAGGCCATGACCTCTTCGCGCGTCACCAGCCCGTCGGCCTTGGCCATCTTGGCCCCCAGTGCGATCACCGCGATGGTAAAGGCCACAGAGCGCTCGGGCGGGCTGCGCAGGCGGTCGAATACCGCCGCCAGCCCCTCGCCGGAGGTCAGGGCAGACAATGCTTCGGTGATGCGGGTCCAGATCGACATGGCCCCATCATAGGGCTGCCAAAGGGGGAAGTCAGGATGCGGAAACGGATTTCTGCATCAAAATGAGGTCAAGCCATTGCCCGGCCTTGAAGCCCACCTGCGGCATGTGGCCGGTCTGGCGGAACCCCCGCCGCGCGTGAAAGGCGATTGCGCGCGGATTGGCACCGCTGATCGCGGCCACCATCACGCGATGGCCCAGTGCTGCGGCCCCGGCTTCTGCCCTGTCCATCAGCCTGTCGGCAACACCCCTGCCCTGGGCAGAGGCCCGCAGGATCACGCTGTGCTCGACCGTCATCGAATAGCCCGGCCCGGGCCGGAACGGGCCGAAGGTCACCACCCCCGCGAGCCCCTGCGCATCCTCGGCCAGCCAGAAAGCGCCTTGACGCTGCGCGATCCGCGCGGCCATGGCGGCTTCGGTCCATTCCTCCGTGGTGAAAGTGGCCAGCGTATCGCGGATCATGCCGTTCCACAGCTCTGCCACCTGTGCCGCATCCGTCTCAACCGCCGCCCGGATGATCACGCCAGTATTCTCGCGCCCGAAGCGGTATCAAAAGCGGCCGTCAATCCGGCAGGACCGGCGGCAAAGACAATGCGCCCGTCGGTCAGCACGGGCGCCAGCATGTCGGCCAGGGCGGTGGCGTCGGGATGGGTGACGGTCAGCCTTTCCAACCGGCAGCCAGAGGGGGCCAGGCGCGCCGCCGGATGGTTGCCCCCCTCCCATTGCATGAGCGCGGGCGCGCAATTGTCGAAAGGCAGGATGCCGGAGGCCGGAACCGCCATGCGCCAGCGCAGATCGCCCCGCTGCAGGCTGACGGGCGCGCCAAACCCTGCTGGCAGCGCGGCAAGGGTCGCCTCCAGATCCTCGCAACGGCAAATCCAGTTGGTCAGCCTGGGCTGCCCGGCAAAGCGGTCAAGATCGAACCAGCGCGGCCGGTCCGGCACCGGGGCGTCGGGATTGACCGCAATCGCCTCAAGGTAAAGCCCGTCCTCAAGGCCGAGAAGCGTGTTATGCGTATGGAAAACAGCATGTTCACCCCCCGGCTGCGGGGTCTGGCCCAGGCTGCGGGTGACATGGTCTGTCGCCTGTTGCAACAATGCACCGGCAACCGCGATGTGATCCAGTTCCATGCGATGCCCGCCTGCTGAAGCCAATGTTAAATACGTATGTATCGTTAATTGAATTTGACGTAAGACGCAGCACAGGTCAAACTGAGGCCGCGAGAATTATCATTTTAGAACGTTCATTATTCAAGCTCGCTGATTAAACCCCATTAGGAGGATCCTAGACATGTTCACTTTCAAACGTATGATTTCGGCGCTGGCACCTGTTGCCCTTGCTGCCGGTATAAGCGCCCCGGCTTTGCCCGCTGCGGCCCAGGAATACTGGATCGGCCAGATCGTCATGGGCGGCTGGAACTTTTGCCCGCGGACCACAACCGAGGCAGATGGCCAACTGCTACCGATCTCTCCGAACGCGGCCCTTTTTTCACTTTTCGGCACTATGTATGGCGGCGACGGGCGCACGACATTCGCCCTGCCTGACCTGCGTGGTCGGGTGCCGATGCACACCGGGAACGGCCCTGGCCTGACCCCGCGCTCGCAAGGGCAGAAATTCGGTACGGAAACGGTGACCCTGACCGAGGCACAGATGCCGTCGCACAATCATTTGATGCGTGTCAGCAATCTGACCGGGAACAAGCAACGCCCCGCAAATGACTATATCTCTTTCCCGAATTTTGGCGGTATGACGCCATCCGGAGAACCCCTCAAGATTTTTGCGGATGAGCTTTTGGATAGCACACCCAAGACGCTTGAGACCGACGCGATCACAAACGCGGGCGGGAACCAGGCCCATCCGAACATTCAGCCGGTGCAGGTCATCCGCTATTGTGTCGTGGTTCAGGGCCTCTTTCCGTCCCGGAACTGATCTGACCGCAATCCAGGGTTTTATGGGGCCGTCCACATCCGCGGGCGGCCCTTTGCGTTTCAGCCGCGCGCTGCCTGGATGAGCTTCAGGATGTCCTGCGCCGCTGCGGGGATATTGGTGCCGGGTCCGAAGATTGCCTTGACCCCCGCGTCATAAAGGAACTGATAATCCTGCTGCGGGATCACGCCGCCGCAGATCACCAGAATATCCTCCGCCCCGGCCTCCTTCAGCGCCTTGACCAGCTGCGGGGCCAATGTCTTGTGACCGGCGGCCTGGCTGCTGATGCCGATCACATGCACGTCGTTGTCCACGGCATCCTGCGCCGCCTCTGCCGGGGTCTGGAACAAGGGGCCCACATCCACGTCGAAACCGATGTCCGCAAAGGCCGTGGCAATCACCTTGGCCCCCCGGTCGTGGCCGTCCTGGCCCATCTTGACCACCAGCATGCGCGGGCGACGGCCTTCGGCCTGGGCAAAATCCTCGACCGATTTCTGGATGGCGGCAAAGCCTTCGTCACCCTCATAGGCGGCACCGTAGACACCGGCCAGCGTCTTGACCTCGGCGCGGTGCCGGCCGAATTGTTTTTCCATCGCCATGCTGATTTCCCCCACCGTGGCACGTGCGCGCGCGGCCTCGACCGCGCCCTCCAACAGATTGCCGCCCTCTGCCGCGCGGCGGCTCAATTCATCCAGTGCGGCGGTGCAGGCGGCCTCGTCACGGCTGGCCCGGATGCTTTCCAGACGCCTGATCTGACTGTCCCGCACGGCGACATTGTCCACATCCAGAATGTCGATCGGATCTTCCTTGTCGCGGCGGTACTTGTTGACGCCGACAATCACCTCGTCGCCCCGGTCGATATTGGCCTGCCGCCGGGCTGCGGCCTCTTCGATCCTGAGCTTGGGCATGCCGGAGGCGACAGCCTTGGTCATGCCGCCCATTTCCTCGACCTCTTCGATCAGCTTCCAGGCGGCCTCCGCCAGATCGGCGGTCAGTTTTTCGACGTAGTAGGAGCCCGCCAGCGGGTCCACGACATTGGTCACCCCGGTTTCTTCCTGCAGGATCAGCTGCGTGTTGCGCGCAATGCGGGCGGAATGGTCGGTGGGCAGGCCGATGGCCTCGTCCAGCGAGTTGGTGTGCAGCGACTGGGTGCCGCCCAGCACCGCCGACATCGCCTCATAGGCGGTGCGCACCACGTTGTTGTAGGGGTCCTGTTCGGCCAGGCTGACACCGCTGGTCTGGCAATGGGTGCGCAGCATGGAGGATTTGGCGTCCCTGGGCGAGAATTCCGCCATGATCCGGCTCCACAACAGCCGCGCCGCGCGCAGCTTGGCGGCCTCCATGAAGAAGTTCATGCCGATGGCAAAGAAGAATGACAGGCGCGGCGCAAAACGGTCCACGTCCATACCGGCGGCGATGGCGGTGCGCACATATTCGCGCCCGTCGGCGAGGGTAAAGGCCAGCTCCTGCACCAGGTTCGCGCCCGCTTCCTGCATGTGGTAGCCGGAAATCGAGATGGAGTTGAATTTCGGCATCTCGTTGGCGGTGTATTCGATGATATCCGCGATGATCCGCATCGAGGGTTCAGGCGGGTAGATATAGGTGTTGCGGACCATGAACTCCTTGAGGATGTCGTTCTGGATGGTCCCGGAAAGTGCGGCGCGGTCCACGCCCTGTTCCTCGCCCGCGACAATGAAACTGGCCAGGATCGGGATCACCGCACCGTTCATCGTCATGCTGACGCTGACCTTGTCCAGCGGGATGCCGTCAAACAGGATCTTCATGTCCTCGACGCTGTCGATGGCCACACCGGCCTTGCCCACATCGCCCTCAACACGGGGGTGGTCGCTGTCATAGCCCCGGTGCGTTGCCAGATCGAAGGCCACGGAGACACCCTGCTGCCCCGCTGCCAGGTTGCGCCGGTAAAAGGCGTTGGATTCCTCCGCGGTGGAGAACCCGGCGTATTGGCGGATGGTCCAGGGACGGCCCGCATACATCGTGGCCTTTACCCCGCGCGTGAATGGCGCTTCACCGGGGACGGACCCCAGGTGATCAAGCCCCTTGGTGTCTTCCGCCGTATAAAGCGGCTCAACGTCGATCCCTTCCAGCGTGCGCCATGTCAGGTCTTCCAGGCTGCGCCCACGCAGTTCCTTTTCAGCTAAAGCGCGCCACTTGTCTTTGGTCATGTTCATGTCCTTTTGTCTCTTGTGCCGGCGGCAGGCTTGGGCCCGCTCTTTTCCGGATTTCATCCTCTGTCAGTGTCGCCAGACCATCCGCACCGGCGGTCAGCCAGTGCAGATCGTCCGAATAATGTTCGCGCAGAGCCGCTGCCTGCGCCGTCGTGAAGGGCTGCCAGCGCCCCTGCCCGCGCGGCAGAAGCGTGGGATCACTGCCCTGATCGGCCAGCACGCCGCGCAGATCGTTCAGCGGCAGCGACCGGTTCAGCCAGAGCATCTGCGGCTTGCCGGGCAGGCGCAGATCGACCGCTTCCTGCAGCATCCGTTCCGGGCGGCCCGCGAAAGTCTCGAACGGCATGATCCGGATATCCGCCCCCGGCACCGCGCGCGCCAGATCGGTGATCACGTCGCGCCAGCTGCGGGTGTTTTGCGCGATCCGGGCATATTTCGCCGCATCGTGGATCTTGTGCCCCCGCGCCGCCGTCAGAGCCGAGGCGGAGGCCCACCACAGGTCCTGCGCGCGGATCGACAGAACCACCCGCGACACCCGCCCGCCAAAGGCCGCGGCAATCCGCGCCATCCGCTCTCCGACAGCTGGGTAAAGCGTGGCATGGCGAAATCCGTAGGTGCAGCTGCCCAGCATGTTCTCATCGCTGACCAGCAGCTTGGCGATGCCCCGCGCCTCAGCCTTGGCGGTCAGCAGGCGGACCCTGCCATCGGCCCGCTGCGGTGCGCGGGGCGGAATGTTGTGGAACATGCCCGGAAACACCGATTTCCGGGTCCGTCCCGGCCCCCAGAAGCCGATGCCGTTCTCTTCCAGCGTGCGGGTGTGTCCGCGCACGAAATGCTGGAAAGTGGTGGTGCCGGTACGGTGCGCGCCGAGGTGCAGGATGACATCCATGATGCTCTGGCCTATCTTTTGCAAAAAGGCCGCCCGGTCCGGCCACATCACGGGTATACACCCGGTCATGACCTCAAAACCCTTGCAGTGTGCTTAATGCGCGCAGTCCCAAGAATGTGCATCGCATTTGCCCGCCCAATCCCTATATACAGGGTCAGGGGAGAACTTATGAAACGCCTGTTGACGCTTGTTTTTGCTGGAATTTTCGCAACTTCAGCCACCGCGCAATCGCCTGCCGTCGATGATGACAGCCTGTTGTTTGCACCCGCTGACATGGCGGATTTAAGTGAATTTAGATGGAAAAAGCGCCCCGTGGTGGTCTTTGCCGACAGCGCGGACGACCCTGCTTTCATCGAACAGATGGAATTGCTGCGCGCCCAGCCCGAAGAACTGGCGGTGCGCGACGTCATGGTTCTGACCGACACCGACCCGGAGGCGCGCGCGCCTTTGCGGCTAAAAATGCGGCCACGCGGCTTCATGCTGGTGCTGGTGGGCAAGGATGGCGGGATCAAGCTGCGCAAACCCTTTCCCTGGGACGTGCGCGAGATCACCCGCAGCATCGACAAGATGCCGATGCGCCAGCGCGAAATCCGCGAGCACAAGGAATCCGAGGGCCTCATCCTGCGGTGAACCTTGTGGGATGCGCCCCTCTGCCCTATATTGAGGGGGCAAGAGGAAGGGAGCACGTTTATGGAAAAAGACCCAGACATCCCGTTCACACCGATCCCCGTGACATGGCGGACCGGCCCGCGTCCGGGCTATTGATCACACGATCGGCGGCAGCACTGCCGCCCTCCGAATAGGCCAGTATCAGTTTGAGAGCATATTTGCCGAAAACGAAGGCCTGTTTCCGCATGCCCACATAATCCGAATAGATCGCGATCCGCCGTTCCGCATCCAGCGTGCGGAAGGTATCGCCGCGCATGTCCTCGGCCAGGCCCGAGAGCGATTTGATCAGGCTGTAATAGGCCACGATGGCGTCGATGGTCTGGCGCGGCAGCACGTCGATTTCCGCGATAACGGCGTCATAGACATGGTCATGCTGTTCGCGCGGCAGAAAGGGGATATACCCCTCGTCCTTGCGCATCCGGTCGATCAGCGCGGTCACATATTGCTCTGAACTGTCGGCCTCCCAGAGCGATTCCAGCGTATTGCCGATCTCTGCATAAAGCGCCTTGTGATAGTCGCGCGTCTTTTCGGCCCGCGCGCGGGCCTTGCCGCCCTCGGCAAAGATCGCGGTGGTCAGCCAGCCGGTGGCGATCACCAGACCGGCAATCATCGCCTGCCCCACACGCGGGTCGATCTGCCCCATCAGCGGCAGGGCCAGCCAGATCAGCGCCCCCAGGATCAGCACCACCGGCAGGCCGATGGTCAGAAAGAACTGTGCAATGATCCGCCCGGCCACCCGCGCCTCCTTCCACACCGCCAGCAGCAGCGCGCAAAGCGCGACACCGGCAAGCAGGATCAGGGGAAGAGTCGGGGCAGCCAGCATGGGGAGTTATTCGAACTCCATGATCACGTCATCCACGGCGAGGCTGTCGCCTTCGCCCGCGTTGACCTTGGACACGGTGCCCTTGCGTTCGGCACGCAGGATGTTCTCCATCTTCATCGCCTCGATGGTGCACAGCGCCTGGCCTTCCTGCACCTCGTCGCCCACGGCAACGGACAGTTTGACCACCAGACCGGGCATCGGGCACAGCAGCAGCTTCGAGGTATCGGCGGCCACCTTCTCCGGCATCAGGCGGGCCAGTTCGGCCTGGCGCGGGCTGCGCACATGCACCTTCAGGTCGGCCCCGCGCGTGCGGATGCGGAAGCCGCCCGAAATCTTGCCAACCTTCAGCACCAGCGGCGTGTCACCAACCTTCATCTTGGCCAGTTGATCGCCCGGCGTCCAATTGCCGCTGACGCGCAGCTCCTGGCCATCCTCGAAGCGCACCGTCGATCCGGCCTGATCGGCCTGGACCGTGAGGTCAAAGGATTGCCCCTGCACCGCCACGTTCCAGTCGCTGCCCACCTTGCGTTCGTGGTTGTCCATGCGGCCCGACACCCTTGCGCGCCGGATCTCGGCCACCCGGTGCATCGCGGCGGTGGCCGCCGCAATCCGCCGCAGATCGGTCTCGGGCAGGTCCACCCCCTCGAAGCCATCGGGATATTCCTCGGCGATGAAAGCGGTGGTCATGTCGCCCGACACGAATTTGGGATGGTCCATCACGGCGGAGAGGAACGGCAGGTTATGCCCGATCCCCTCGACCTCGAAACTGTCCAGCGCCACGCGCATCCGCTCGATCGCCTCTGCCCGGGTCGGTGCCCAGGTGCAGAGTTTGGCGATCATCGGGTCATAATACATGCTGATCTCGCCACCTTCGTAAACGCCGGTGTCATTGCGCACGATATGGTCGCCCTCGACCACCTCCGCCGGGGGGCGGTAGCGGGTCAGCCGCCCGATGGAGGGCAGGAAGCCGCGATAGGGATCCTCGGCGTAAAGCCGGTTCTCGATGGCCCAGCCGTTGATCTTCACATCGTCCTGCGACATCTCAAGTTTCTGGCCATCTGCCACGCGGATCATCTGTTCCACCAGATCGACCCCGGTGATCAGCTCGGTCACCGGGTGTTCCACCTGCAGGCGGGTGTTCATTTCGAGGAAATAGAAGTTCTTGTCGCCGTCCACGATGAATTCCACCGTGCCGGCGCTGGTATAGCCCACGGCCTGCGCCAGGGCGACGGCCTGTTCGCCCATCGCCTTGCGGGTCGCCTCGTCCAGAAACGGGCTCGGGGCCTCTTCGACCACTTTCTGGTTACGGCGCTGGATCGAACATTCACGCTCCGCCAGGTAGATGCCATTGCCATGGGCGTCGCAGAGCACCTGGATTTCGATGTGCCGCGGCTGGGTCACGAATTTCTCGATAAAGATACGGTCATCGCCAAAGGAACTGGCCGCCTCGTTCTTGGAAGACTGGAAGCCCTCGCGCGCCTCTTCATCGTTCCAGGCGATGCGCATCCCCTTGCCGCCGCCCCCGGCAGAGGCCTTGAGCATCACCGGATAGCCGATCTCGTTCGAGATCTTCACCGCCTCATCCGCATCCGCAATCAGGCCCATATAGCCCGGCACCGTGCTGACCCCGGCTTCCTGCGCGATCTTCTTTGAGGTGATCTTGTCCCCCATCTTTTCGATGGCCCCCACCGGCGGGCCGACAAAGGCGACACCGGCAGCACTCAGCGCCTCGGCGAACTTGCTGTTCTCGGACAGGAATCCATAGCCGGGATGCACCGCCTCCGCACCGCTGGACTTCACCGCCGCCATCACCTTGTCGATCACGATATAGGACTGGTTCGCCGGCGCCGGACCGATATGCACCGCCTCATCGGCCATCTGCACATGCAGCGCGTTCGCATCGGCATCGGAATAGATGGCAACGGTGGTGATGCCCATCCGGCGCGCGGTCTTGATGACGCGGCAGGCGATCTCGCCCCGGTTGGCGATCAGGATTTTCTTGAACATGCACTGTCCTTCTTGGTCTTGGTGAAAACGCGGAAACCCCGCTGCAGCGGGTGCTGCGCGGGGTCGGTTAAGCGGGGTTCAGCGCCGCAAGGGCGCTGATGGCGTGTCAGATCAGTAGGATTTGCACTTGCCGGGGTTGAGCTGGCAATAGGCCAGGTTCGCGCCTGCGCCGATGGCAGCGCCCTGCAACAGGCTGCCGCTGGTGATGGCTGCGGCACCGGCACCAACTGCACCGCCTGCAAGCGCCTGCTCGCCGATGTTGTCGCCGCAGGCCGCAAGCGCACCGCAGGCGGCAAACGCCAGCACGACCTTGCGGGCCGATTTTGATGTAATGTGAATTTGCTCGAACACTTGCCCGTTCCTTCTTTTCTTGTTTCCGAAGCGTCAACGCGGCGATTGCCTGCCGGTTCCCGCCGGGCTTCGATTATTTTCGCCCCCTGCCCCCCGTCTGGTAGAAACCCGTCTTTGGAAAAAACGGGCAGCAGGGATGTGACCCGCTGCTGCCCAGAGGGGGAAGGGGTATGGTCTAGATGCGAGGCGGGGCAGCTGGTTTGATCTGCGCCATCCTCAGGCCGGACGTTGGCCCAAGCGCGCGGCGCCGAAAAGCCCATACCGCCTGTTGCCGCAACATCGGCCAAGCCCCGCTGAAATTCGCATACCACTGGCAAATTCACGCCGATCACCCGTCGAAGGCTTCGGGAAAGGACGCACGGGCGATTCTCTCGTCAATGACCAGCATCGCTTCGTAATCCGCCGGATCGAAAGGGTCGGTGGCGGGCAGCACCTCGCGCCCGAAGAGCCAGGAAAGCCGCCCCGCATCCAGATTGCCCCGCTCGAAGGGCTCCGGGCCGAAACACTCCCACAGCGCTTTCATGAAAGCGGCATCGGCGCGCCGGTCAGGCGCCTTGCGGTCCGGCCGCCGTTCCCGGCGGGTCAGCGGTGTGACCCCCTTCGGATTCGGGCGGCGGATGGTGAACTGGAAATCGGTGCCGGGCAAACGGCCCGGAAACCCGCGATGTTTCAACATATATGCGGGCATTACACATCCCTCCCGATGACGAGGGCTGTGTTCAGGGCAGGCGCAAACGCCTGCCCTGAGGAAGGCTTACTTGTATTTGCCTGTGTATGTCGGCTCAACCGAGATGGGCTCGGGATCGACGACAACGTATTCTTCGTCGGTCTGGCCGCTTGTGCAGGCAGAAATTGCGGCGATGAAGCCGAAGGCTGCGATGAGTTTGATGCTCTTGGACATCTAAGTCTCCTGTCATTGTTGATGGGGCGCGGCACTGCTACATGCCTCGCACGCCCCGGTTCAGAGGTAAGGGATACCTGGGTATTCCTTGGCCGCAGATTACGGCAAAGGAATGTCCAATGATACGGGGGCCGCGTCAATCGGCAGGTATGTGACTCCAAAGCATCAGAATGCGGCAAGCGCCCGCCCTGAGCCGCTAGATATGGTGGCTGCATCACAAACTCTCCCAAATGCAGAGGTCGTTCTCTATGTGAAATGCCTCGAAAAACTGGGTCACTTCGGGGTCGGCAACGCCGAATTCAGTCTCGCGGTCGGCCAGTGAGATGACGATGACATCGCCGGTCAGATCGTGTTCGCCGATGTAGGGCAGCGCCAGTTCCTGGCACAGGTGCATCATGTCCCGGGCGGCGGTCTGATAGTCGATTTCACCGGTTTCACGGGCAATCGCAGGCGCGATCAGGCGAAAGCGCAGCCAGGTCTGCGGCCCGACCGAATCGACCAGCACCTCCTGCAGGCTCACCGGCTGGCCCGAGGGCACGTCGAGCGCCAGCGCAGGCGTGGCGGCCAGCAACAGGGCCAGAACAGCGGCTCTCATGGTGCCGTCTCCTCCGCCGTGCCGAAATCGGCGGGCGCGATGATTTCGATCAGTTCCATGTCGTCGGAATGGCGCACTTCCCGGTGGATAATGCCGGGCGGTTGCAGCACACAGGACCCCGCGCGCATTATCTGCTCCCCCTGCCCTTCGTATTCAAAGACAACCCAGCCTTTGGTGACATAGACCATCTGGAAATCCAGGTCGTGGGAGTGCCATGTGCCGGGGCTTTCCATGCCCGGCACCGCACGGATCACATGTGCGCCGTAAGCCCCCTTGGTCGCCCCCTTGATGCCGAGGTCGCGGTATTCGAAGAACGGGCGCAAGCCCGCGCCTTTGAATGTGCCGGAATCAGCGTGGGAGATGGTGAAGGATTGGTTCTGAAATATCTCCTTACTTGGCTTTCGGCGCCAATGTTCCCGAACCAGCACCATTTCAACTACATCTTGCGCGGTAGCTTTTTCTCGTTCAGCGAGAAATTCCTCTGAGATTTTTTCTCCGCGAATTCCCCAAAATCCACGGTCCAAATGTTCGAAGATATCTGCGGCTCGATGATTGAGAGAGTCACTCGAATGATCCTCTATTGTACGTCGAACAGTTGCTTTCCACTCTTTCGTGAGTTCTCGAAAAGTGGTTTTCTCAATGAGCAAATAAAGTTCGTCATAACGCGCCGCTCCGCCTAGACGTCTCATTGCTAAGAGAATTTCATCTTTCCATTGCATCCTCTGTTCCTCACAACGGAATGTTGTCGTGCTTCTTCCAGGGCGTCACGACCTTCTTGTTGCGAAGGCTCGCAAAGGCGCGTGCCACCCGTTTGCGGGTGGAATGCGGCATGATCACCTCGTCGATGAAGCCCCGTTCGGCGGCGACAAAGGGATTGGCAAAGCGGTCTTCGTAATCCTTCGTGTGCTGGGCGATCTTCTCGGGATCTTTCAGGTCGGCGCGGTGGATGATCTCGGTGGCGCCTTTCGCCCCCATCACCGCAACCTCGGCCGTGGGCCAGGCATAGTTGAAATCGGACCGCAGGTGTTTCGACGCCATCACGTCATAGGCCCCGCCATAGGCCTTGCGGGTGATCACGGTCACCATCGGCACCGTGGCCTGCCCATAGGCAAAGAGCAGCTTGGCCCCGTGTTTGATCACCCCGCCGAATTCCTGTGAGGTGCCGGGCAGGAAGCCGGGCACATCCACCAGCGTCAGGATCGGAATTTCGAAGCAGTCGCAGAACCGCACAAAGCGCGCGGCCTTGCGCGAGCTGTCGATGTCCAGACACCCCGCCAGCACCATCGGCTGGTTGGCGACAACGCCCACCGTGCGCCCCTCGATGCGCATGAATCCGGTGATGATGTTCTTGGCGAAATCTTCCTGAATCTCATAGAAATCGCCCTCGTCCCCCAGCTTGTGGATCAATTCCTTCATGTCATAGGGGGTGTTGGCATTGGCTGGCACCAGCGTGTCAAGCGATGCCTCGATCCGGTTCGGATCGTCAAAGAACGGGCGGACGGGGGGTTTTTCGCGGTTGTTGGCGGGCAGGAAATCCACCAGGCGGCGCACCTCTGCCAGCGCCTCCACATCATTGTCGAATGCCGCATCGGCGACGGAGGATTTGCGCGTATGGGTGACGGCACCGCCCAGCTCCTCTGCCGTGACCTGTTCGTTGGTCACCGTCTTCACCACGTCCGGGCCGGTCACGAACATATAGGAGGTGTCCTTGACCATGAAGATGAAGTCGGTCATCGCCGGGGAATAGACCGCCCCGCCCGCGCAGGGGCCCATGATGACGCTGATCTGCGGGATCACGCCCGAGGCTTCGATGTTGCGCTGGAATACTTCGGCATAACCGGCAAGGCTGGCGACACCTTCCTGGATCCGCGCGCCGCCGGAATCGTTAATGCCGATGACCGGCGCGCCGTTCTGCACCGCCATGTCCATGATCTTGCAGATCTTCTGCGCATGGGTCTCGGACAGCGAGCCGCCGAAAACGGTGAAATCCTGACTGAAAACATAGACCAGGCGGCCGTTGATCGTGCCCCAGCCGGTGACCACGCCGTCGCCTGCCGGGCGTTGTTTTTCCATCCCGAAATCGGTGCAGCGGTGCGCGACAAACATGTCGAATTCTTCAAAAGACCCCTCGTCCAGAAGCAGATCGATCCGCTCGCGCGCGGTCAGCTTGCCGCGTCCGTGCTGGGCGTCGATCCGGGCCTGACCGCCACCCAGACGGGCATCGGCGCGGCGCTCTTCGAGCTGTTCGAGAATATCTTTCATGGAAGGTCTCCCAATGCTGGTTTGCGCCATAGTATTCTTGTGGCAGGGGAAGAGGAAAGCATCTTTCTGAATATTTGCAAAGTCTATGCATTACCTTGTTTGCAAATTGCAAATCAGCAAACCAACGATGAGGCATGGACAATTTACCGCACCCGGACTAATTGCATTTGCATGAAAGACGCTCAGCCCGCTACACCCACGATCCGATTTCTGGACCGTAGCACACCACCAAATGTCCTGACCCTGATCGTGCTGTCCGGCCTGTCCGCGCTGGCCATGAATATTTTCCTGCCCAGCCTGCCCCAGATGGCCGAGCATTTCGGCACCACCTATGCGGTGATGCAGCTTTCGGTACCGCTTTACCTGCTGTTTTCGGCGGTCTTGCAGCTGTTCATCGGCCCGATTTCGGACAATCTGGGCCGCCGGCGGGTGATGATCTGGGGCCTGGTGCTGTTCATGCTGGCCACCCTTGGCTGCATTTTCGCCCCCAACGCCCTGATTTTCCTTCTGTTTCGCATCGCACAGGCGGTGATCGCAACAGCCATGGTCCTGAGCCGGGCGGTGATCCGAGACCTTTACACACAGGATCAGTCGGCGTCGATGATCGGCTATGTGACCATGGGCATGGCGCTGGTCCCGATGATTGCCCCCGCCGTCGGCGGCGCGATCCAGCAGTATTTCGACTGGCATATGACCTTCTGGGTGATGTTCGCCATCGGTGGCGCGGCGCTTGCACTGGTGATTGCCGACATGGGCGAAACCGTGCAGGCCTCCGGCAAATCCATGCTGGCACAGTTCCGCGAATACCCCGAATTGCTCCGCTCTCCCCGCTTCTGGGGCTATGCGCTGGCGGCCGGCTTCTGTTCGGGCGCCTTCTTTGCCTACCTTGGCGGCGCGCCCTTTGTCGGCTCCACCGTCTTCGGGCTGGACCCGTTCTGGCTGGGGATCTATTTCGGTTCTCCGGCTGTCGGCTATTTCCTGGGCAACTTCCTGACCGGCCTTTTCGCCACCCGCTTCGGGGTGAATGCCATGGTGCTCTGGGGATGTATGGCCAATGCCATCGGCGGCTCCGTCTCGCTTCTGATCTTCCTGTCCGGCAATGGCAGCGCGCTGACCTTTTTCGGGATGATGACCCTGGTCGGCCTTGGCAACGGGCTGTGCATCCCCAATGCCACCGCTGGCATGCTGTCGGTCCGGCCCCATCTGGCCGGCACCGCATCGGGCCTGGGCGGCGCGATCATGATTGGCGGCGGATCGGCGCTTGCGGTGCTGGCGGGTGTCTTGCTGACACCCGAAACCGGCGCCTACCCGCTGCTGCTGCTGATGCTGGGAACGGCCATCGCGGGCCTGTTGGCGATCATGGTCGTCATCCGCCGCGAAAAGGCCCTGGGCATAAAACCACGCTGACCAACGCGCCCGACTGAAAAGACCGCCACAGATCGCGGAGCGGTTCGGGCCTTGCCATGCCGCGTTCCTCGCGGAAATCGGCACATTTCCCCTTTGATATCCTGACTTGCGGGCACACCTGCCACGGCGCCCTGCACGCCGAAATGATCGCTCATGGGATTTATTTCAGTACGTGGGAAAAATTTGATACCATGTTGACCGGCGGCAGATTCGCCCTGATGTTCGGAGGCGCACAAAAAACCATTGCGTGAAATTTCTGTCAGTCCGGCTGTGATCATGGAGGATAGCAGCCGGAGGGCCACGCGATAGAGCTAGGGAGGATGCTCATGAAAATTACGACTCTAAGAGGGTTTATCGCCTCAACCGTGATGGCGACCAGCATTGCGGGCGCGACCACGGCCACCGCCGAAGGGATCATGTGTGAGCCCGGGGAAACATACATCATGAATGTCATGGTATCGGGCCACCCTTACTGGGTGCCGGTCTATCAGGGCTTCAAACAAGCGGCTGCGGCCTTTGGATGTGACACCGTGTTTTCGGGCACGCCCGATTACGACATCACCAAGCAAATCGCCTCGTTCGAACAGGACCTGATCAAATCGCCTGCCGGTATCCTGCTGCACCCGATGCAGTCCGATCCCTTCATCGAGCCGATCAACCGGGCGATCGCCGATGGCACCGAGGTCGTGACCTTTGCCGCGGATTCGCCGAATTCGAACCGCACGGCCTACATCACCTCGGACAACCTGGCCGAAGCCAAATTTGCCGCCGAAGAGATCGTGGCACAGGTCGGTGACAGCGCCGAATATGCCGTGCTGGAAAATCCGGGGCAGTCCAACCACGACCTGCGTGTCACAGCGCTGATCGACTATATGGAAGCCAATTATCCCAACATGAAGCTGGTCGGGCGTCAGGCCACCAATCAGGACAGCAACGCGGCCTATCGTGCAACGGCCTCGATCATCCAGGCAAATCCGAACATCGCGGCGATCTGGATACCTGAGGCCGGATCGGCGGAAGGCGCTGTTGCGGCGAAACTGGAAGCCAAATCCGACATCCTGATCATGCATGCGGATGTGACACCGACAACGCTGGAACACATCCGTGCCGGCAACATCCATATGGCGCTGAACCCAAACCAGGGTGTGCAGGGTTTCATGGGTTTCATGGCGGTGCATCTGGCCAACCGGGCGGAGCTCTTTGATCCGTTCAACGACTGGAAGACCTCGGGCTTCAACCCGGTGCAAATCCCCTTCATGGACAATGGCTTTGCCGTAATCACGCAGGAGAACGCCGACAGCTTTGATCTGAACGTCTATATGGAAGGGCGCGACCCCTCCTGATCTGCCCGGACCAGGCGCTTACGCGCAGCCCGGCAACAAGGCCAGCCGGGCTGCGCAGTTTCAAACACCTTTCGGTCAACCGAGAACTGCCATGCAAGACGATGTGATCCTCAAAATCTCGAACCTCAGCAAGTCCTTTGGCGCTGTCAAAGCCCTGCGTGGCGTCGATTTTGATCTCCGCAAGGGCGAGATCCACGCGGTGGCGGGTGAAAACGGTGCCGGAAAATCCACCTTGATGAACGTGATTGACGGGATCTTGCAACCTGACAGCGGCGAAATCCTTTTGGATGGTGTGCCGTTCACCATCGCGTCCCCGACCGAAGCGCAACGGCTGGGCATCGGTTTTGTCCATCAGGAAATCGCGCTCTGCCCCGATGTCTCCGTGGCTGAGAACATCTTCATGTCGCGGACCAATGTCAGCAGGTCCTGGTTGATGAATTATGAAAAGCTGGAGCAGGAAGCCGCCGAAGTGTTCCGTCAGCTCAGCGATATCGACGCATCGGTGCTGCTGCGCGACTTGTCGATCTCGAACCAGCAATTGGTGGAGATCGCCAAGGCCCTGACGCTGGAGTGCCGCATTCTGATCCTTGACGAACCCACAGCCGCCCTGACCGAAAACGAGGCGCAGACGCTGTTCCGGATCATGCGGCAACTGGCGGATCAGGGGATTTCGATCATCTATATCTCGCACCGCATGGTCGAGATTTTCGACAATTGCGACCGCGTGACAGTGTTCCGGGACGGCAAGCATATCGTGACCAACGATGTGGCCGACATCACGCCGGGCGATGTGGTCAATGCCATGGTGGGGCGGGTTGTCGACAAGCTCTACCCGGAAAAACAATCCGCCGGGGAAATGTCGGACGAGATCATTCTGGAGGTGAAGAACCTCATTGAAGCCCCCCGGATCCGCGATGTCTCCTTTGCCCTGAAACGCGGAGAAATCCTTGGCATCGCCGGGCTGATCGGGGCCGGACGCAGCGAAATCGCCAGGGGCATCTGCCGCCTCGAAGGGGCGGCGACCGGGGAGGTCCGGCTGCTGGGTGAAACACTCGCATTGCGCAATTATCAGGACAGCATCGCCAAGGGCATGGTCTATCTGTCCGAAGACAGAAAGGGCGATGGTGTCTTCCTCGAACTGCCCATCTCCGAAAACATCTCGGCGCTGAACCTCGATCAGGTCGCCAACCGCTTTGGCCTGATCAAGGCGTCATCCGAAATCAGGCAGGCCGGCGATCTGGGGCGCAAGCTGAACCTGAAATGCGGCTCCCTCACCGATCCGGTCTCGTCGCTCTCTGGCGGCAACCAGCAAAAGGTGGTGCTGGCAAAGATGCTGTCGGTCAATCCGCGCCTGATCTTTCTGGATGAACCGACCCGCGGGGTCGACGTGGGCGCAAAATCGGAAATTCACCGCATCCTGCGCGATCTGGCGCGCAACGGTGTCGGGATCATCGTGATCTCGTCGGAACTGCCCGAACTGATCGGCCTGTGTGACCGCGTCATGGTCGTGCGCGAAGGCCGGATCAGCGGCGAGGTCGCGGGCCATGAAATGACAGAAGAAAACATCATGCGCCTGGCTTCGGTCATGGATGCACAGGCGGCAGCGTTTTGACAGGTGAGAATGAAATGGAAAGTGCCGTGACCTTGGCTGAACCGAATATGAACAATCCGCAGGGGGTGCCGTTCTGGCGCAAGCTGTTGAAGATGCGCGAGACCGGGTTGATCGTGATCATCCTTGGCCTTTTTGTCGTCATGTCATTTGCATCGCCCTACTTTTTGAGCTGGGCCAATATGCGGGCCATGTCGATGGCCTTTGCGGTTGATGGCATTCTGGTCATCGGCATGACCATTCTGCTGATCTCCGGCGGTATCGACCTGTCGGTCGGCTCCGTGACCGCCTTTGCCATGGTGATCGCGGGGTGGTTGTTCCTGAACGGCGTCAACCCCTGGCTCGCCTCGGGGATCGCCATCGCCCTCTGTGCCGGGATCGGTGCCTTTCAGGGCTTTTTCGTCACCAAGGTCGGGCTGCATCATTTCATCGTGTCACTTGCGGTCATGGTGATTGCACGCGGGGCCTGCCTGCTGTTCACCGGCGGGCGTCCCATCGGGCTCTTCACCCTGCCGCCGGAGTTCAAGTTCATCGGTCAGGGTTCCATCGGCCCGATCCCCATCGTGATCATCATCTTCCTGGTGTTTGTGATCGCCTTCGATTTCCTGCTGCGGCGCACGACGATGTTCAGGAAGGTCTTTTATACCGGTAGCAACGAAAAGGCGGCAGCCTATTCCGGCATCCGCACCAAGAAGGTCATCTTTCTGACGACAACCCTGTGTTCGACCCTCTGCGGGGTTGCCGGGATCATCTACATGGCGCGATTCGGGTCGGCGCAACCCACCTTCGGGATCGGCCTTGAACTGACGGTCATCGCCGCGGCGGTGATCGGCGGGGCCAGCCTGAACGGCGGCTCGGGGTCGATCTTGGGGGCCATTCTGGGGGTTATCCTCTTGTCGCTGGTGTCCAGTTCCCTGGCCCTGCTCGATGTGTCGGTCTACTGGCAGGACATCATCCGCGGCTCGATCCTGCTCAGCGCGGTGACGATTGACCATTATCTCAACAAGCGCCGGAGGTAGGTCATGACGGACAAATCAAATGACTTTGAACATGTGCGACAGATCCATACGGTCCTGACCCTGCATTTCCTCGAAGGCCAGAAACAGGCCGAGATCGCGGCGGCGCTCAACCTGTCCACCTCCAAGGTGAACCGGCTGATCACCCAGGGCCGCCAGATGGGGATGGTCAAGATCGACATCGAAAGCCCGTTTCAGGCGCTCATGGATATCGAACGCGCGCTGACCGATGCCACCAGCCTGGATGACGCCATGGTCGCCCCCTTCGTGCAGGGCAGCCCGAAGGCCACGTTGCAGCAGGTTGGCCGCGCCGCCGCCAGTCAGGTGCTCGAAACGCTGCGCGACGGCGATGTCATCGCAATTACCGGCGGCAAGGCGGTCAGCGCGGTTGTCGAAAACCTCGCCCCCGATCACCGGGTCGATGTCACCGTGGTGCCGCTGACGGGCGGCGTGCAGGGCAAGTATTACACCGATGTGAACCATCTCGCGACACGCATGGCCGAACGTCTGGGCGGCAAGACGATGCTGTTGCATGCGCCGCTGTTCGCTGAAAGCCGGGAACAACGGGACATGCTGATGGAGGTCGCCTCGATCCGCGAGGTCTTTGACCTCGCCCGCCGGGCCAATGTGGCGCTTGTCGGCGTGGGCTCGATCCAGGCGGAAGGGTCAAGCTATTACGACCTCCACCCGGTGCCGGATGCGGACCGCAAGATGCTGGTCGGCATGGGGGTCGTGGGCGAGTTTCTGGCCCATCTCATCCACAGCGACGGGGCGGTGTCGAACTATGCGCTGAACTCGCGCCTCGTCGCACTTGCACCCAGGGAACTGCCCAAATGCGCCCGCGTCATCGGGGTGGCCTCCGGCCATGAAAAGGCCCAGCCGATCACGGCCGCGCTGAACGGCAATTTTTTGAACTCACTGATCCTTGACGAAGAAACCGCTGGATCGGTCCTGAAGGAACTTGAAGGGAAACAGAATGTCGCATGAGATGCTAACGCGTGAGATAGGAGCCTCCGGAATTTCGGCATCCGCCGTTGGACTGGGGACCTGGGCGATTGGCGGCTGGATGTGGGGCGGGACCGATGTTGACCGCTCCATCGCGGCAATTCACGCCTCAATCGACGAAGGCATTTCGCTGATCGACACCGCCCCGGCCTATGGGCAGGGCGTGGCCGAAGAGATTGTCGGCAAGGCGCTGAAAGGCCGCCGGGACAAGGTGGTGCTGGCCACCAAATGCGGCCTTGTCTGGCACAGTCAGCAGGGCAATCATTTCTTCGATTACGAGGGGAAACCGGTTCACCGCTACCTTGGCAAAGACGCGATTATCTACGAGGTCGAGCAAAGCCTGAAACGCCTGCAGGTGGAGTGCATTGATCACTACATCACCCATTGGCAGGATCCGACCACCCCCATCGAAGAGACGATGGAGGCGCTGGAGGCGCTCAAGACCCAGGGCAAGATCCGCTCGATCGGGGCCAGCAATACCTCGGTCGCGGATGTCGAGGCCTATGTCGCCGCAGGTCAGCTGGATGCGATCCAGGAGGAATATTCGATGGTCAGGCGCGACATCGAAAACACCCTCTTGCCTGTTTGCCAGAAGGCTGGCGTGGCGGCGCTCAGCTATTCCTCGCTGGCGCTTGGGCTGCTTTCGGGAAAAATGACGCCGGAGCGGGTTTTCTCCGGCGATGACCAGCGCAAGGACAACCCTCGCTTTTCCATGGCCAACCGCAGGAAGGTCGCCGCCCTGATGGAAACCATCAGGCCTATCGGTGCGGCGCATGGGGCGACACCGGCGCAGATCGTGATCGCCTGGACCCTGCAACAACCCGGGATCACCTTTTCGCTGTGCGGCGCACGTGATGCGCAACAGGCGTCAGAGAATGCCAAAGCCGGTCGCATTCGGCTCTCGGCAGAGGAGGTATCCCTGATTGATCGAAACGCAAAAACCCACCTGAGCGGTCTGGACGCATAGGCCGGCCTTCAAACCAGAACCACTGCACCGCAGGAACGTCGATTTCGGCGAACGGAGAAATAATGTCCGAGCAACGGAAGCAAAACCTGGCACAGTTGACGCGCAACGCGGCCTTTGACGCGGTTGTCGTCGGCGGCGGTGTGAACGGGATTGGCGTCTACCGGGATTTGTCCTTGCAGGGGCTGCGGGTTCTGCTGATCGAACGGAACGATTTTTGCTCTGGCTGCAGCGCGGCACCGTCCCGGATGATCCACGGCGGCCTGAGGTATCTGGAGAACGGGGAATTCGACCTTGTGCGGGAGTCGCTTTTTGAGCGCGATGCCCTGCTGCGCAACGCCCCGCATATGGTGCGCCCCCTGCCCACGGTCATTCCCATCGCCTCGTGGTTTTCGGGGACCTTGAACGCGGCCGCCCAGTTTCTGGGCCGTGGCGGAAAACCGGCGGCGCGCGGGGCGGTGCCGATCAAACTGGGTCTGGCGCTTTATGACTGGGTTACGCGCAAACGGCGGGTGCTGCCGAAACACAGGTTCCATTCCGGCGCGCAGACACGGCGGTTGTGGCCTGCGCTGACGGATAAATCGCGACGCTCCGCCGTCTATTACGATGCCTGGATCAGCCATCCCGAACGTCTTTGCGTCGAGTTGCTGCGCGACGTAGCAGAGGCCGCCCCCGGTTCGGTCGCCCTGAATTATGCCGAGATCGAACTGAACGGGAATATCTTTCGCCTGCGCGACGGCCTGACCGGCGCAACCTTCGAGATTTCGCCCAAAGTGGTGGTCAATGCCACCGGTGCCTGGCTGGATGACACCATCGCCGAACTTGTGCAGGGCAAGACCGAACGCCTGGTATCAGGCACCAAGGGTTCTCATCTGATCATCGACAATGCCAAACTTTACGACGCCCTGAACGGCCACATGGCCTATTTCGAAAACACCGATGGCCGTGTCTGCATCGTGTTCCCCTATCAGGGTAAGGTTCTGGCCGGATCGACGGACATCCGGGTGGAGAAAGCCCGGCGCGTGCGCTGCGAAGATGATGAGCGCGACTATATCCTCGGTGCGCTGCGGCTGGTGTTTCCGCAGGTGGCGATATCGGCGGATGAGGTGGTGTTCAGCTACAGCGGCATTCGCCCCCTGCCCCACAGCGATCAGGATTTCACCGGACGGATTTCGCGCGGGCACGACATCCGGCGGCTGCCCGGAGCGGTGCCGCAATTCTGCATGGTGGGCGGCAAGTGGACAACCTTCCGGGCTTTCGCCGAACAGACCGCCGATGCCGTTCTGTCGTCGCTTGTCCGCAACCGGCGCGTCTCCACGCGTGACATGGCCATCGGCGGCGGCAGGCAGTTCCCGGATGATCCATCCGATCTGTGCAGACAACTGCGGGCGCAATATGCCCTGCCCCCGAACCGGGCCGAACAATTGATCGACCGCTACGGGACCCGGGCCGCAGAACTGGCCGGCTTCTGCCAGGCAGAGCAGGACAGGCCGCTTGTCGCCGGATGCACCTATGGCACGGCAGAGATCCTCTGGATCTGCCGCAACGAATTTGTCGAAACCCTGTCAGACATCGTGCTGCGGCGGACGGCACTGGCCATCACCGGGCAGATTTCGATGGAGATCATCGCAGCGCTTGCCGCGCTTTTCGGGCGCGAGCGGGTGCTGCCGGAGCGTGAAATTAAACGGCAAAGCGACGCGCTGATTGCCGAGCTGGACAGCTATCACGGCGTGAACAGCGCCATGTTGGTTGCAAGAAATGAAAGCAGGAGAACATAATGCGCATAAGCACCAAAGCCCGAATGAACCGGATGTTTACCAATGGGGGATGTCTGGATGTCGCCGTCGATCACGGCGTGTGTAACGAGCCGAGCTTCCTCGACGGTCTGGAAGATATGGCAAGCGTGATGAACACGCTGATCGCGGCGCGGCCCGATGCGATCCAATGCGCCTATGGTCAGGCCGACCTGCTGCAGTCGCGCCCCGAAAAGGACAAACCGGCGCTGGTGATGCGGATCGACATGGGCAACCCCTATAACGATCAGCGCCACCGCGTGATGTGGTCGATCCTGCAAAATGCCGATGAGCCGATCCTCGGCGCGCTGGAAATGGATGCTGCGGCGGTTGTCGTGAACCTGTTCATGTTGCCGGACGAGCCGGAACTCTTCCGCCAATGCGTCGCCAATATCGCCCGGGTGCGCGATGCCTGCCAGCGCTACGGCATGCCCCTGATGATCGAACCGCTGGTGATGCTGCCCAACGATCTGCGCGGTGGCTATCAGGTCGACGGCGATGCGGAAAAGATCGTGACGCTTGTGCGGCTGGCCTCGGAAATGGGGGCCGATATCATCAAGGCGGACCCGACCGCCAACCCGCAGGATTTCCATCGGGTGATCGAAGCGGCGCGCGTCCCCGTGCTGGTGCGTGGCGGTGGCAAGGAAGACCTCAAGACCGTCCTGACAAAATCAGCCGCCTTGATGGCGCAGGGCGCGCAGGGCATGGTCTATGGGCGCAACATCTATCAGCATGACAATCCAAAGGCCGTGGTGTCGGCACTGATGGCGATGATCCACAACAAGGCCGGCGGCGAAGAAGCTTGGGATATCTACAACCGTGGCTGATACCGAAAGATATCTTCTGGGTCTGGATGCGGGCAATACGGTGATCAAGGCCGTGTTGTTCGACCTTGACGGGCGGCAGGTGGCGCGCTGTGCATTGGATGGCAGATCCGCAACCCCGGAACCGGGGCATGTCGAACGTGACCTGACCGAGCTTTGGGCAAACGCGCGGCAGGCGATTGCAGGCTGCCTGCAAATGGCAGGTGTCGATGCGCGCCAGGTGCTGGCCGTCGGCTGTGCCGGGCATGGCAACGGGCTTTACATGCTTGACCGCGCGGGTGCGCCGCTTGTCGGCATCCAGTCGCTGGATACGCGGGCCGCCGGGCTGGCCGCCGAACTGGATGCAGAAAACGGCGATGCGCTGCACGCGCTCTGCCTGCAAAAGCCATGGCCGTCACAGACCCCCACCCTGCTGGCCTGGATCAAACGCCACCGCCCGGCGCTTTACGATGCATGCGATACGGTGCTTTTGTGCAAGGATTTCATCACCTACAAACTGACAGGTGAGCGGGTCAGCGAGGTGTCGGACATGTCCGGATGCGGCCTGACCGCCATGCCGGGATGCACCTATGATGACAGGTTGTTGCAGCTTTACGGCCTGGCAGATGCCCGCGCGAAACTGCCCCGGCTGATCGACCCGGCCGAGATCGCGGGGCACATCACCCCCGAGGCCGCCGCGGCAACCGGGCTTGCGCCCGGAACCCCGGTGATCGGGGGCTATTTCGACGTGATCTCCAGCGCCATGGGATCGGGTGTTGTGGGCGCCGGGCAAGCCTCGATCATCGCCGGAACATGGGGCATCAACCAGGTTTTCTCTGACACACCGGTCAAGGACCCGAAGGTCTTCATGGTCTCGGGCTTTGGCAAGGGGCGCTTTGCCAATATCGAATCCAGTGCCACCTCGGCGGCCAACCTGGAATGGTACGTGCGCGAATTCGTCGAGCGCGGCAAACATCACGACGATCCGTTCGGCTTTTGCAATGACCGGATGGGCCAGGCGCAGCCCCGCGCCGATGATCCGTTTTTCCACCCGTTTCTTTATGGTTCCGCGCAGGGCGCCACCTGCCGCGCCGGGTTCTACGGGCTGGCCGGGTGGCATGGCGAGGGGCACATACTGCGCGCCCTGTTCGAGGGGATCATGTTCGAGCATCGCCGACACATATCGGTGTTGAAGATGGCCGGGGTCTCCTTCGACAGTGCCGTCCTCTCCGGCGGCGGGTCGCGCAGCCCGCATTGGCCGCAGATGTTCGCCGATTGCCTGGGCGTGCCGATCACGGTGGCGGAAACCCAGGAGACCGGCGCGCTGGGAGCGGCGATCGGGGCGGCCCTCGCCCTGGGCGAAGTAGATTCCTACGAAGAGGGTCTGGCCCGCATGGTACGCGCCCGGACCACCTTTGAGCCGGATGCGGATATGCATGATCACTACGGCCAGAGATATGCGCGCTATCTGTCTTTGATCGACGCGATGCGCGGCTTCTGGGAGAGCGTGCCATTTGGCGAAACTCAAGTATAAGCTCAGAGCAACCGGCGGTTTTTCGACGCGAATGTCCCGGGCAGCCGCCAGACATTGCGACGGGCTGAACGATCAACACGCCGGGAACCGAACACAGACAGGAAAGGTCCACCCCCATGCGCAAATCCGAAACCCTCGATGGTGACTATGACTATATCATTGTCGGTGCAGGCACGGCGGGTTGTGTGCTGGCCAACCGCCTGAGCGCGAACCCGAAGGTAAGGGTGCTCTTGCTGGAAGCGGGTGGATCGGACCGGTATCATTGGGTGCAGATACCGGTTGGTTACCTCTATTGCATCGGCAACCCGCGCACCGACTGGATGATGAAGACAGCCCCCGAACCGGGCCTGAACGGTCGCGCGCTGGTCTATCCGCGCGGCAAGGTCCTGGGCGGCTGCACCTCGATCAACGGCATGATCTACATGCGGGGCCAGGCGGCCGATTATGATCACTGGCGGCAGTTGGGCAATACCGGCTGGGGCTGGGACGATGTCCTGCCCTATTTCCTGAAATCCGAGGACCATCATGGCGGCAAGACAGCCCTGCATGGCGCGGGCGGCGAATGGAAGGTCTCACGCCAGCGGCTGAAATGGGACATCCTGAAGGCCGTGCAGACCGGCGCGCAGGAATTCGGGATCATGCCCCGCGATGATTTCAACGACGGCAACAACGAGGGCAGCGGTTTCTTCGAGGTGAACCAGAAAAACGGGCGGCGCTGGAACACCGCGCGCGGCTTTCTGCGCCCGGCGATGAAACACCCCAATCTGCGGGTGTTGACGCAGGCAGAAACCGAACGGCTGGTCCTTGACGGAAAACAGGTTACCGGCGTGCGGTTCCGCCACAAGGGCGCGGTTTTCGAGGCAAATGCCAGGGCCGAAGTCCTGCTGACCGCGGGCGCCATCAATTCGCCAAAGATCCTTGAATTGTCGGGGATCGGACGCGGCGCGCTGCTGGCGGACCTCGGCATAAAGGTGCGGCATGAAAGCAAGGGGGTGGGTGAAAACCTGCAGGACCACCTTCAGATCCGGACGGTCTTTGGCGTCGAGAATGCCAGTACCCTCAACACGATGGCAAACAATGTGTTTGGCAAGATCAGGATGGCGGCGCAATATGCGGCGCTCCGGTCCGGCCCGATGTCGATGGCGCCCAGCCAGTTCGGCATGTTCACAAAATCGGACCCGTCGCTCGAAACCCCGGACCTGGAATATCATGTTCAGCCCCTGTCCACCGACAGGCTGGGCGACCCGCTGCATCCGTTTCCGGCCATCACGGTATCGGTGTGCAACCTGCGCCCGGAAAGCACGGGCTCCTGTCATGTCACGGCCGGCGGCGCGGGCGTGCAGCCGGACATCCGGCTCAACTATCTGTCCGCCGAGAAGGACCGGCAGATCGCGGTAAAATCCGTGAAACAGGTGCGCCAGCTGATGAGCGCCAAGGCATTGGCCCCCTTTCACCCCAATGAGATCCTGCCCGGCCCCGGCGTCCGGTCCGACGACGATCTGATCAAGGGCGCGGGCGATATTGCGACCACCATCTTCCACCCCGTCGGCACCTGTAAGATGGGATCAGATGACAGGGCTGTCGTGGATTGCGAGCTGAAGGTTCGTGGCCTGAGCGGGCTGCGTGTGATGGATGCGTCGATCATGCCGAAAATCACCTCGGGCAACACCGCATCACCGGTCGTCATGATCGCGGAGAAAGCCGCCGACATGATACAAATGGAGGCCAGGCGATGACCGCGATTGCCGTCATTGCCCGCATTCTGCCGCGACACGGCCAGTTCGACCACATCCTTGCCGCAGTCGAAAAGCTCGCCGAAGAGAGCCGCCGCGAAACAGGGTGCGACCGGTACGAAGTCTACCTGTCCGCCGCCTCGGGGCAGGATATTCTGATCCATGAAATCTGGCGGTCCGCGGCCGATCTGAAGGCCCATGGCCAGACGCCGCATGTGGCGCTGTTCAAATCTGCGATCAGCAGCTGCGCCGAGGTCGAAGTTGATAAGTTCCCGCAGGCTCAGCGCCTCTGAGACCCCCCTTGGGGTGCGATGACGCTCAACTACCGTTCTTGCGAAATTAAGTTTGCAAAGCTACCCTGGACAGAATTGCAAATTTGCAAAGGGCGGATGATGGCAGTCAAGAAACTCTATGCCGGGGCCAAGCTGCGCGAGCTGCGCACCAAGATGGGCCTGACGCAAAAGGATTTTTCCGCGCGGCTGGGCATTTCGCTGCCCTATCTCAACCAGATGGAAAACAACAACCGCCCGCTGAGCACGACGGTTGTCCTGGCTTTGGCGGCGGAATTCGGGCTGGATGTGACCGAACTCAGCGCAGGCGATGGCGAGCGGCTGGTCACCGACATGCGCGAGGCGCTGAGCGATCCTGTCTTTGGCGGCAACACGCCACCGGTGGCAGACCTGCGGCTGACCGCCTCGAACGCCCCGGCCCTGGCGCGCGCCTTTCTGGAACTGCACCAGCATTACCGTCAGGCCCATGAAAGGCTCGCCTCGCTGGACGAGGCACTGGGCCGCGAAGACGCCCGCGCCGCCCCCTCGCCCTGGGAGGAAGTGCGCGATTTCTTTCACTACTGCGACAATTACATCGACGCGGTGGACCGTGCCGCCGAACATTTCGCATCGCAGCCCGGCGGGCCGCGCAACACCCGCGTCGCAGCGGTCTCTGCCCTGTCCAACGCAGGCGTCAGCGTCATCTTTGCCGACACCGACGCGCTGCGTCACTTTGACCCGGCGGAACGGGTGCTGACCCTGTCAGACCGAAGCGCGCCCGAAACCCAGACTTTTCAACTGCTGCTGCAGGTCGCCCTGACCCGTCAGAACAAGCTGCTGGAAGCCACCCTTGACCTCGCCCGGTTCCAGCCCGGCGCCGCCCGCGACATCGCCAAGATCGGGCTGGCCAATTATTTTGCCGGTGCGGTGCTGATGCCCTACAACGCCTTTCTGACCAAGGCGCAGGAATGCCGTCACGATCTGGAAATCCTGGCCAGCCATTTCGGGGCCTCCATCGAACAGGTCGCCCACCGGCTGTCCACGCTGCAGCGGCCGGGCGCCAAGGGCATTCCCTTTTTCTTTGTCCGTGTCGATCAGGCCGGCACGATCACCAAACGCCACTCCGCCACCCGGTTGCAATTTGCGCGGTTCGGCGGGGCCTGCCCGCTGTGGAATGTGCATCGCGCCTTTGAAACCCCGGGCCGCTTCCTGCGGCAACTGGCCGAGACCCCCGATGGCGTGCGCTATATCTCCCTTGCGCGGGACATCTCGAAACCGGCGGGCCGCTTTGGCGCGCCGGTGCGGCGCTATGCCATCGCGCTGGGGTGCGAGGTGCGCCATGCGGATGCGCTGGTCTATGCCGACGGGCTGGATGTCACCCGGCATTCCGCCTTTGAGCCGATCGGCATTTCCTGCCGCATCTGCGAGCGCAAGAATTGCCACCAGCGCGCCGTGCCCCCGCTGGAACGGCATCTGGTGGTGGATCCTGACCGGCGCGACCTGCTGCCCTACCGGATCGAATGATCAGCGCCGCGCGGGCCGCCAGCCCGAGGCGCGCGCCTGCGCTTCGGAACAGAACCAGCGCTCGCCCTGCTCCGGCCTGATCCCGGTTCGGTCGTAGAATGCCTGCCCCGGCATATGATAGATCCTGTCGCCCGCCGCATTGATGTTGCCCTTGATGCGGCAGTCCGGATCGCTGGCCACCCGCCCCCTGATCCGGGTCAGCCGGTAGCGCGCGGGCGAATCCAGGGCAAAGCCGTGAATCCCCCGCGCCGCAACAAAGGCCGCCTTCTCGTCCAGATCGTAATCGTATGAATATCTGCGATAGGCATAGGCCAACCCGACGCTGACCAGGGTTTTTCCCATATCCTCACCCGCCACGAAACAGCTCGCCACGATGCGGCCATAGCGGTCCTGGTCCAGCGGCGTGCAGCGCGCCGCCTGGCCCTCGAAAAGGTCGCGCACCTGCTGCGTGACCCAATCGCCGCAGCCCCAGTTCTGGCCCGACAATGTGGTGCAGGGTTGATCACGCTCAGGCGCATCAATGCCGAAAATCCGGATGCGCGTGCCCCCCACATCAACCGTATCGCCATCAATGACACGCAATGTTCCGCTGACCTCTGCCGCCAGCACCGCTGTCGTCAGGCCCATCGCCAGCACAAACCATGAACAAAGTCTTAACATTTGGTTAACGTGGCAGGATTTCCCCGCCCCGGCAACGGCTGTTGTTAAGAATGATTAACGCTGCGCAGTTTCCCAATCCGGATGGATCCAGGGCACATCATTCGCCCGTGCCAGCGGCTCCCGGCCCAGCAACAGATCAGAGACCTTTTCCCCCACCATGATCGACGGCCCGTTGAGATTGCCATTGGTGATCCGGGGAAACACCGAACTGTCCGCCACGCGCAGCCCCTCCACCCCGATCACCCGGGCTTCCGGGTCCACCACAGCCAGCGGATCATCGGCGCTTCCCATCCGGCAGGTGCCGCAGGGGTGATAGGCGCTCTCCGCATGGTCGCGGATGAACCCGTCCAGTTCCGCATCCGATTGCTGCGCAGCACCGGGCTGGATCTCGTGCTTGACGTAAGGCCTGAAGGCCTCCTGCGCAAATATTTCCCGCGTCAGGCGGATGCAGGTCCGGAAATCCTCCCAATCCTCGGGATGGGACATGTAGTTGAAGCGGATCACCGGATCAGCCGCCGGATCGGCCGACCGCAGGCTGACCGAGCCGCGCGATTTCGACCGCATCGGGCCGGTATGGGCCTGAAAACCATGCCCTTCCGCCGCCGCCTGACCGTCATAGCGCACCGCAATGGGCAGGAAATGATACTGGATGTCCGGATAGGGCACACCTGCGCGGGACCGCACAAAAGCCGCGCTTTCAAACTGGTTCGACGCGCCCATGCCGGTCTTGGTAAACAGCCACTGCGCCCCGATCAGCCCCTTGGAAACCAGATTCCAGTGCTTGTACAAGGTGATCGGCTGGCTCGACGCCATCTGGATGTAAAGCTCCAGGTGATCCTGCAGGTTCTGCCCCACGCCGGGGCGGTCGGCGACCACCGCGATCCCATGTCCGGCCAGATGCGCGGCAGGACCGATCCCCGACAGCATCAACAGCTTGGGCGAATTCAGCGAGGAAGCCGCCAGCACCACCTCGCGCTCGGCCCCGATCACCTCCACCCGGCCCCGGCGCACAACCTCGACCCCCGTGGCGCGCCCGTCCTCGATCACCACGCGCTGCGCCAGGGCACGGATCAGCTGCACATTCCCGGTCTTCTGCGCGGGCCGCAGATAGGCATTCGCCGCCGACCAGCGCCGCCCGCCCCAGACGGTCTGTTCCATCGGGCCAAAGCCTTCCTGCTTTTCCCCGTTGTAATCGTCGGTCACCTCGTAACCGGCCTGCTCGCCCGCCCGCACAAAGGCTTCGAACAGCGGGTTCTTGCGCGGGCCGCGGCTGACATGCAGCGGCCCGTCGGTGCCGCGCCAGGCGGGGTCGCCGCCATGACCATTGTCATGCCAGCTTTCCATGCGCTTGTAATAGGGCAGCACATCCGCATAGGACCAGCCGCGCGCGCCAGCCTCTTCCCAATGGTCGAAATCCATCGCATGCCCGCGCACATAGACCATGCCGTTGATCGACGACGACCCGCCGATCACCTTGC
Organism: Sulfitobacter sp. G21635-S1; assembly: GCF_027213915.1. NCBI lineage: Bacteria > Pseudomonadati > Pseudomonadota > Alphaproteobacteria > Rhodobacterales > Roseobacteraceae > Sulfitobacter > Sulfitobacter sp. G21635-S1. The sequence continues at coordinate 11,296 of NZ_JAPWGV010000014.1, read as the reverse complement.
CCCGCGGGCAGGCCAGCCGCCGCCCGCCCAGATGCGGCTCCGGCTCGGAGGTATAGCCCCAGTCATAGGTCTTCATGTTCATCGGATAGCTCAGCGCCGCAGGCATCTGGATGAACGGCCCCGCGTCCGAACCGCCATGTTCGATCACGATCACCTTGCGCCCGGCCTCCGCCAGGCGATAGGCCATCGCGCATCCCGCCGACCCGGCCCCCACAATCACAAATTCAGCCCGCATTTGTCCCACCTTTCGTGATTCCGCGCAGGGTCAAGGATCGCGGCACGCGACCGGGCTTGCCCGGCTTGTCCTTGACGCTGCGGGGAATCGCATCGTCAAAATTGTGCAGGTGACTTGAGGATCAGATTGATCCCTCAAGCACCTCTCAGCAGATTTCAAATCCCTCCCGGCACGCGCGCGGCTGATCCTATGGGCTCAGCCCGCAACAGGCACCGAGAATGTCATGCGCGTCAGCGCGCAATTGGATCACGCCCCCTCAGAAGGGCGCTTCCACATCGTCCATGCGCACAAAGACCGACTTGAGCTGACTGTAATATTCAATCGCCGCCTTTGAATTCTCGCGCCCCACACCGGAATTCTTCGACCCGCCAAAGGGCGCTTCCACCGGGGCATCGTTATAGCTGTTGATGAAACAGGTGCCCGCCTGGAACCCGACGGCCACCCGGTGCGCACGCGCCAGGTCCCGGGTAAAGACACCGGCGGCCAGGCCGAACTCCGTGTCATTGGCCCGCGCCATCACGTCGTCCTCATCCTCGAAATCCAGCACCGCCATGACCGGGCCGAAAATCTCCTCGCGGGCAATGGCCATATCGTCACGCACATCGGCAAAGACCGTGGGCTGCAGATAGAACCCCTCCCGGTCGATCCGCTTGCCGCCGGTGACAAGGCGCGCGCCCTCGGCCTGACCTTTCTCGATATAGCCCAGCACGATGTTCATCTGCCGCTCAGACACCATCGGGCCAAAGCTGGTCGCAGGGTCCATCGGATCGCCGATCACCGCATTGCCCAGCCGCTCAGACAGGCGGGCCAGGAATTTCTCCTTGATGGCGCGGTGCACAAAGACCCTTGTGCCGTTGGAGCAGACCTGGCCGGAGCTGTAGAAATTGCCCAGGATGGCCCCGCCCACGGCGTTCTCGATATCCGCATCCTCGAAGATGATCAGCGGCGACTTGCCGCCCAGCTCCATGGTGACATGTTTGATCCCCGCCGCCGCAGCCGCATAGACCTTGCGCCCCGTTGGCACCGATCCGGTCAGCGACACCTTGTCGACGCGCGGGTCGGTCACCAGCGCGCCGCCGACCTCGCCCATGCCCTGCACCACGTTGTAAAGACCTGCGGGCAGGCCGGCCTCATGCAGGATCTCGGCCACCTTCAGCGCGCAGAGCGGTGTTGTCTCGGAGGGTTTGAAGATCATCGCATTGCCGCAGGCCAGCGCCGGCGCGCCCTTCCAGCAGGCGATCTGCGTGGGATAGTTCCAGGCGCCGATCCCGACGCAGAGCCCCAGCGGCTCGCGCCGGGTATAGGCCCAGTTCCCGCCCAGCTGGATATGCTCGCCGGTCAGGGTTGCCGCCATGCCGCCGAAATATTCCAGCGCATCCGCGCCCGAGGTCGCATCGGCGACCGATGTTTCCTGATAGGGTTTGCCGGTGTCCCAGGTTTCCAGAACGCTCAGATCGTGGTTCCGCGCGCGCATCATGTCGGCCGCGCGGCGCAGGATGCGGCCCCGCTCCGTGCCCGTCATCGCGGCCCAGCCGACCTGTGCTGCGCGCGCGGCCCCTATCGCCTGTTCGATGATCGCCGGCGTTGCCGCATGGACCGTCGCGATCTTTTTGCCGGTGGCGGGATAGATCACGTCGATGATCGTGCCCGCGGTGTCTTCGACATAGGCGCCATTGATGAAATGGCTGGCGGGAGGTTGCGTATCATAGGGCATGGCGCGTCTTTCGGAAACGGAGTGCAGGTGTATTTGAGGAACAATGAAACCATTGGCGGTCATTCGCCGCGCGGGAACCGTTTGCTTTCCTCAAGGATGTTCAGGTCCATATGATTGCGCATGTATTGCTCCGAGGCATTGCGCAGCGGCTGGTAGTCCCAGGGGTAATAGCCGCCCTCGCGCAGCGCCTCGTAGACCACCCAGCGGCGGGCCTGGCTCTTGCGGACATCGGCGTCGAAGGCTTCGAGATCCCAGCGGCCCGCGGCCTCGATGCGGAAATTCTCCAGCGTTTCGGCATGGGCGGGGTCTTCGGCGAGGTTGGCAAGCTCATGCGGGTCGGCATCCAGATCGAACAGCTGCTCGGGGTCGATGGCGCAATTGGTGTATTTCCAGCGCCCCTGCCGCAGGGCCACCATGGGCGATTGCGTCGCCTCGGCTGCATATTCCATCGCGACCGGGTCGGTGCGTGCGACCCCCTGCCCCATCGGCACCAGCGAGGTGCCGGTGGTCCAGGGCATGACCTCTTCCATGCTGACGCCGGCAAGGTCGCAAAGCGTCGGGCAGATGTCGATGTTGCTGACCGGTGTGGACTGCAGGCCGGGCGCCATCTGCGGTGCCGCGATCATCAGGGGCACCCGCGACGAGCCTTCGAAGAAGGACATCTTGAACCACAATCCGCGTTCGCCCAGCATGTCGCCGTGGTCGGAGACGAAGACCACGATGGCCTCTTGCCGGGTGTCTTCCAGCGTTTGCAGGATCTCGCCGATCTTGTCGTCGAGATAGCTGATATTGGCGAAATAGGCGCGGCGCGAGCGGCGGATGTCCTCTTCGGTGATGTCGAATTCGCGCCAGTTGTTGGCATCGAATATGCGCTGCGAATGGGGGTCGTGATCGGCGTAATCCATCGCCGGGACCTGCGGTTGCAAATGTTCGCAATCCTCGTAGAGGTCCCAGTATTTGCGCCGCGCCACATAGGGGTCATGCGGGTGGGTGAAACTCGCCGTCAGGCACCAGGGACGGTCATCGCCGCCGCGCGCGTATTCATAGATCTGGCGCACGGCGTTATAGGCGACCTCGTCGTCGTATTCCATCTGGTTGGAGGTTTCCGCCACCCCTGCCCCGGTGACCGATCCCATGTTGTGATACCACCAGTCGATCCGCTCGCCGGGTTTGCGATAATCCGGCGTCCAGCCGAAATCGGCGGGGTAGATGTCGGTGGTCAGGCGCCGCTCGAACCCGTGCAGCTGGTCGGGCCCGACAAAGTGCATCTTGCCCGACAGGCAGGTCTGGTAGCCCGCGCGGCGCAGGTGGTGCGCATAGGTCGGGATCGAGGAGGCGAATTCGGCGGCATTGTCATAGATGCCCGTGGCGCTTGGCAATTGCCCCGACATGAAGGCTGCCCGCCCCGGCGCGCAGAGCGGTGACGCGGTATAGGCATTGCGGAACCGGGTGGCGCGCGCCGCGAGCCGCTTGAGGTTGGGCGCATGGAGCCAGTCGGCGGGACCGTCGGGAAACAGCGTACCGTTCAGCTGGTCGACCATCAGGATGAGGATATTCGGTCTGGTCATCATTGCGCCCCCAAAAGCAGTTCAAGTGTGGAAAGTGCACTGTTGCGTGCAATGTCGGGGTGCCCGCGCCGGGACAGGGCGGCGCGCAGGTAGAGCCCGTCGATCAGCGCCGCGATCGTGTCGGCATCTGCCTGCGGCTGCGCGCTGATCCCGCGCAGCGCATGGCTCAGGTTCGAGCGCAACCGCCGCTGATAGATGCGCAGCAGGCGCCGGGTTTCGGGATGGGTGCGCGATGCGGCGTAAAGGGTCATCCAGGCAGAGACCGTATCGGGGGCAAAGCAGGTCTCGTCGAAGCTGGCCTCGATGATGGCCACAGCGCGGTCCTTGCCGCTTTGGGCCCTGGACAGCCGCTTGTGCACCTCTGATTTATATTCCGTGAGAATATGGCGCATTGCCGCGAGGAAAATCTGGTCCTTGCCGCCAAAATAGTGATGCGCCAGCGCCGTGGACATGCCTGCGCGGCGGGCGATCTGGCCCACGGTGACATCCAGCGAATGCGCGGCACCGATCTCGGCGATGGTGGCCTCGACCAGGGCAGAGCGGCGGATGGGCTCCATTCCGACTTTGGGCATGCGGATTCGACCTTTCGGTTGCTACTGCTCCTTCCTAATGAAATGTTTATTGATCCGTCAATCAATAACCTGAGGCAGGCGGCAATCAGACCTTGGTCTGGAAGTTGGCCGGGGTGACCGGGCGGTTCAGCATCGCTTCGCGCCAGGTGATGAACGTGACGGATGCAAGGATGACGAAACCGCCCAGCACGACCCAGATGTCCACCGGCTCGGCAAAAGCTACGGCACCAAGTGCCGTGGCCCAGACCAGCTGCAGGAAGGTGACCGGCTGCGTGACCATGACCGGGGCCGCGGCAAAGGCCAGTGTCATCGTGTAATGCCCCGCGGTTGCAAAAACCGCGACAGTGGCCAGCAGCATCAGCTCCTTGCCCGTGGGTGCGATCCAGACAGGCAGGGCAAAGGGGGCCAGACCGATGGTCACGAAGATCGACATCATCCCGACCACGACGGCCGGACGCACCTCGTCCGCCAGCACCTTGGCCAGCAGATAGGACCCGGCAAAGACCACCGCCGCCGCCAGCATGGCCAGATGGCCGGGGCTGACCTCGCGAAAGCCGGGGCGCAGGATGATGGCCGCGCCTGCAAGGCCCATCATGACCGCGATGATTCGTCTCGCGGCCAGCTTTTCCCCCAGGAAGATGGCCGCGCCGACGGTCACATAGATCGGTGCGAGATAGTTGAGCGCCGTCAGCTCGGCGATGGAGATCCGGGGCATGGCAAAGAACCACAGGATCACCCCCAGCGCGTGGCACAGGCCACGCAGGCCGAACAAGGACCACTGCCGTCTGGTCAGGCGCGCACGCTGCAGCGCCCCGATGGCGGGCAGCAGGAACACCAGCCCGAAGCCATAGCGGATGAAGGCCGCCTCTGCCGAGGGCAGGCGCGGCCCCATGTATTTGACCAGCGCCGTCACGGCGAGAAAACAGAAGCCGGTGACAAGCATCCAGAAGATGCCGACCAGCGGGCGATGGGAGGAAGGATCTGTCATGGCGCGACCATGACCGCGCCGCCAGGCAAGGGCAAGATCACATCAGCAGCAACTTTGCGGCAATCGCCCACATCGTCACGGCAATCACCGCATCCAGAACCTGCCAGCTGTAGGGGCTGGCAAAAAGCGGGCTCAGCAGCCGCGCGCCATAGCCCAGGCTGAAGAAGAAACAGAAGCTGGCAACCACTGCGCCGCTGCCAAAGGCCAGCCGGTCGGGATATTGCGCCGAGATCGAGCCAAGCAGGACCACGGTATCAAGATAGACATGCGGGTTCAGCCAGGTCAGCGCCAGCAGCGTCAGCAGTGTGTTGCGCAGGTTTGCCTGTGCGCCGCCCGCGACCGCCAGCGCGGCCCCGCCCCGCCAGGCCGACACTGCGTTGCGCGCGCCGTACCAGATCAGAAAGGCAGCTCCACCATAGCGCATCAGCGGTTCGAACCATGGGACCTGTTCCGCCAATGCGCCAAAGCCCGCGACTCCGGCGGCGATCAGCGCCGCATCGGACAGCGCACAGGTCAGGCAGACCCAGAACACATGGGCACGCCGCAATCCCTGCCGCAGGACAAAGGCATTCTGCGCGCCGATCGCCAGAATCAGCGTCAGGCTCAGGGCAAAGCCGGGCAGGAAGGAGGTGAGCATCGGAACTCCAGCACTTGTTGCGCCGCTTGACTATGGGACGGGTGGTGATTACGCAAATTAATCCAGATCAGATGAGTTAAGGACAGCTAATGTCACTCGATACGCACCAGCTTGCTGCACTTGCCGCCGTGCTGCGGCTGGGCAGTTTCGACGCGGCGGCCGCGGCACTGCGGGTCACCCCCTCTGCGGTGTCGCAACGGATCAAGGCGCTGGAGGAACGTATCGGAACCACCCTTGTCCACCGCGCCCAGCCCTGCACGGGCACGCCTTTGGGCAAACGGCTGGCCAAACATGCCGAAGACGTGGCCCTGCTTGAGGCGAATGCACTGGCGGGGCTGACGGATCGGCAGGCCGCCGCGCCCCGGGTATCGCTTGCGGTGCCTGCGGACAGCCTGGCGACCTGGCTGATCCCGGCGCTGGCGCTGGTCGGGGACATGTGTTTCGACCTGGTACTGGACGATCAGGACACATCTGACGACTGGCTGCGCCGGGGGGAAGTCAGTGCCGCCGTCACCGGGCATGCCCGCGCGGCGCCGGGATGCGATGTTCACGCCCTGGGTCATCTGCGTTATGTCGCGACCGCCAGCCCGGCCTTTATGGAGCGCCATTTTGACGGGATCTTCTCCCTGCCTGCTCTGGCGCAGGCACCGATGCTGGTGTTCAACCCCAAGGACCGGCTGCAACACCGCTGGGCCGAAGCGCGAGGGGCCGCGCGGTTTCATCCGCCGATCCACCACCTGCCCTCCAGCCACGGATTTGTCGATGCGGCGCTTTGCGGACTGGGCTGGGGCATGAATCCGCTCAGCCTGGTGCAGGAGCATCTGCGGCGCGGCTCGCTTGTCACATTGGTGCCGGATGCGCCGCTGGATGTCCCGCTCTACTGGCAGGTCACGCGGGCGCTGGCCCCTGCGCTGAAGCGGCTGACCACAGCGGTCCGAAAAACTGCACAAGACCGCTTGAACCTTCGGGCCTAAAAGCCCATGTCATGAAAAGTACACAAGTGAGTGATCCGGCTATGAAACTTCTGGCGCATCCCACCCGTGCCTCTAGATAACACGCAGCACCAAAGGACACGCCATGCTGGATAACCAACAAAAAATAGCAGTCAGCGCCGAGCAACTTGAAGTGATCGAATCCGCGCTGCACACGCAATCCAAGATCCTGAACGTACAGGCCGAAGCAGGTGGCAGCGCCGCCCGGCAGCGCTTGAACGAGGTCAAAAGGCTGCTGGCACTTCTGTCTCAGCAAAAGCCTACCGACGCGCCAAAACGCTGCACGCGCGGTGCGCTCGGCTGGCTGAGGACGCGCAGCCTCGGGTAACCTGCGCCCTGATCGCATGAAAAAACCGCCCCCGGCCGGGGGCGGTTTTTTGTTGGCGTCAAGAGGTGTCAGCGCTGCGAAAGCCGCTCAGCCGTTCAGCGCTTCCATGACCTCGTCGGAGGCCTCGAAATTTGTGGTGACCCGCTGCACGTCGTCATCGTCCTCCAGCGCATCCACAAGCTTCATCAGCTTTTCCATGTTCTCCAGATCCATCTCGGTGGTGGTGGTGGGCCGCCAGACCAGTTTGGTCGATTCAGATTCGCCCAGTTCCGCCTCAAGCGCGGTGGCCACCTCGTTCAGGTCCGTATCCGCGCACCAGATGGTGTGGCCCTCCTCCGAGCTTTCCACATCTTCCGCCCCGGCCTCGATCGCGGCCATCATGACAGTATCCGCATCGCCCACGGAGGCAGGGTAAGTCACCGCGCCCTTGCGGTCGAACATGAAGCCGACCGATCCGGTCTCGCCCAGGTTACCGCCGTTCTTGGTGAAGGTTGAACGCACGTTGGAAGCTGTCCGGTTGCGGTTGTCGGTCATCGCCTCGACAATCACCGCCACCCCATTGGGGCCATAGCCCTCATAGCGGATCTCTTCGTAATCCTCCCCATCCTGCACCGTGGATTTCTTGATCGCGCGGTCGATCACATCCTTGGGCACGGAAACCGCCTTGGCCTCCTTGACCGCCAGACGCAGGCGCGGGTTCTTGTCGGGGTCCGGGTCGCCCATCTTGGCCGCGACCGTGATTTCCTTGGACATCTTGGAAAACACCTTGGCGCGCACCGAGTCCTGCCGGTTCTTGCGGTGCTGAATGTTTGCCCATTTGGAATGGCCTGCCATGGAAACCTCTTGTTCAGTGATAGCTGGTGTTGCGCCTCTATAAATGAGCGCTTGGGACCAAACAAGCCACAGCGCCGCTTGAGGCTGCCTTTCGCGCCGGGTGTCTTTGCGCGGTGGCGGCGCCCGCAGCACGCGGTGCTGCGCGGCAGCGACAAAAGGCAATCATATCAAGCGCCTCTGCACAACCGTGGGCCAGCCGGGGCGGCGCAATGTAAGCTTCCCCCCCTGATCCATCCAAGCTACACCTGTGTCATGAGCACAGATCAGATCATTCTCTTCACCCTCTTCGGCGTGGTTTTCGGGCTGCTGCTGTGGGGACGGTTCCGCTATGACCTCGTGGCCTTTGCCGCCCTGATGGCGGGGGTCGTGCTGGGGGTGGTGCCCAGCGAAAACGCCTTTGACGGCTTTGGCCACCCCGCCACGCTGGTGGTGGCACTGGTGCTGGTGGTCTCTGCGGGGCTGGTGCGGTCGGGCGCGGTTTTTCTGATCACCCGCACGCTGGTGGATGCCTCGCGCAGCCTGGGCGCACATATCACGCTGATGGGGGCCATCGGCGGCGTGCTGTCTGCCTTCATGAACAATGTCGCGGCCCTGGCACTGCTGATGCCGGTCGACATCCAGACCGCGCGCAAGGCGGGCCGGCAGCCGGGGCTCAGCCTGATGCCGCTGAGTTTCGCCACCATCCTGGGCGGCATGGCCACGTTGATCGGCACACCGCCCAACATCATCATCGCCAGCATCCGGCAGGAATCGCTGGGTGCCCCGTTCAAGATGTTCGACTTTGCCCCGGTCGGCGGGATCGCGGCCATTGCCGGGCTGATCTTTGTCGCGCTGATCGGCTGGCGGCTGATCCCCACCCGCGAGGATGCGACGCTGGATGCCGAAGACATCTCGCAATACATCGCCGAACTGACCATCCCCGAGAACAACAAGCAGATCGGCAAGCGGCTGTCCGAACTCTTCGAGACGGCAGAGAAATCCGATGTTGCCATCCTCGGCCTCATCCGCGACGGCAAGCGCCGCTATGGCCAGTCGCGCAATGTCGCGCTGATGGCGGGGGATGCGCTGGTGCTGGAGGCTGCGCCGGATGCGCTGGACGAATTCCGCACCACCCTTGACCTCGCCCTTGCCGACGAAAGCCGCGAGGAACGGCTGAAAGCGGGCGGCGAAGGGGTCGAAGTGATCGAGGTCGTGGTGCCGGAAAGCTCCCGTCTGACCGGGCGCACCGCACAGGCGGTGGGTCTGGCCTGGCGGCAGCGCACGATCCTGCTGGGCATATCGCGCAAGGGACGCAAGATTACCTCGTCACTGCGCACCACGGAGATCCAGCCCGGCGACATCCTGTTGCTGCTGGTCCCGCGCGAGACGGCAGCCCATGTCACCGACTGGCTGGGGGTCCTGCCGCTGGCGGACCGGGGTCTGACCGTCACCGACAACGCCAAGGTCTGGCTGGCCATCGGCTTGTTCGGCGGGGCGGTGGCGGCGGCCAGCGTCGGGCTGATCTATCTGCCCATCGCGCTGGGGATCGTGGTGGTCGCCTATGTGCTGACCCGGATCGTGCCCCTGGCAGAGCTCTATACCCATATCGAATGGCCCGTGGTCGTGCTGCTGGGGTCGATGATCCCGCTCGGCGCGGCGCTGGAAACCTCCGGCGGGACAGAGCTGATCGCGAATGCGCTGGTCAGCCTGACCGAAGGCCTGGCCCCCTGGATCGTGCTGACCGTTCTGATGGTGGTCACGATGTCGCTGTCGGACGTGCTGAACAACACCGCCACCACCATTGTGGCGGCCCCGGTGGGCATCCAGATGGCGCAATCGCTGAATGTCTCGCCCGATCCCTTCCTGATGGCGGTGGCGGTCGCGGCATCTTCCGCTTTCCTGACCCCGATCGGCCACAAGAACAACACGCTGATCCTTGGTCCCGGCGGCTATTCCTTTGGTGACTACTGGCGCATGGGGCTGCCGCTGGAGATCATCGTGGTTGCCGTGTCGATCCCCGCGATCCTGTTCTTCTGGCCGCTCTGAGCGCCGGGACCACCCGGCACCCCGCGCCACATTCAACCTGATTGCCACAACGCAAAAGGCGCGCGGTTGCCCGCGCGCCTCTGGTTCAGAAGGGTGATGGGGGATCAGACCTCCATCAGGTCCTCTTCTTCCTCGATCTCTTCGATCTCTTCCTCGTCGTCCAGTTCGACCGTCATCAGGCCCATCACATCCGCAACCGTGATTTCGCTGTCATCGGCCCCGTCTGCGGGATCAAAGTCAGGATCGTCGCTGGCGCTGACACCCAGGACTTCGCCATCGCCGGTATCGGAGTTGACCACCAGACGCATGCCCGACAGGTCGATGTCATCGAAGGTGACGGGACCGTCATCCGACCACAGGGTAAAGTTGGTCTGGGTGACGACACCCTGCGTGCTGTCCGCAACCTGGCCGAACTGCAGACCCACATCATAGGGCTGCTCCACACCGGCACCGTTCGGCAGGGTGGTGACGCTGTCCGCTTCGGCCTGAACATCGGTCAGTTCGTAGCCTGGCGCGTTCTCGTCCGGGAAGAAGTTCAGCGAGTCGAGTTCGCTGTCGTCCGTCAGGTTGAAGAACAGACCGTCGATGTCCAGCGGCTCGCCGTCATAATTGGCCTGGCTGATTTTGACGAACAACTGGCCTTGCAGGTCCTGCGTGACCTCGATGTCGATCTCGCCCTCATCGCCCATAGTGTAGTGATGGGTGATCTTGCCGTCATCCGGCTCTTCCGTACCCTTGGTGCCACAGGACCCTTTGCCGGTGCCGTCAGAACCTTTGCCGGTTCCATCGGAACCCTTACCGGTACCGTCAGAGCCTTTGCCCGTTCCATCGGAACCCTTACCGGTGCCATCGGAACCTTTGCCCGTTCCATTGGAACCCTTGCCGGTTCCATCGGAACCCTTGCCGGTACCGTCAGAGCCTTTGCCGGTGCCATCGGAACCCCAGGGCCAGCCTTTGCCGGAACCGTCAGACCCTTTGCCCGTGCCGTCAGAGCCCTTGCCGCTGCCATCGGAACATTTGCCGGTGCCGTCAGAGCCCCAGGACCACCACTTGCCAGAACCATCCGAGCCCTTGCCGGTGCCATCCGACCCCTTGCCGGTGCCGTCGGAACCCTTGCCGGTGCCATCGTGATGATCGAACCATTTGCCGAATTTGCCGCCAAAATGCGATTTGTCGAAATGGTCGGACAGGTGGTTGTCGTACCATTGGGCGAATTTCGAACCCTCGATGCCGCCATTGTGGTAGGAATGGCCACCGCAGGCCTCGCCGCCGGAGCCTTTGCCGGTGCCATCCGACCCCTTGCCGGTGCCGTCGGAGCCTTTGCCGGTGCCATCCGACCCCTTGCCGGTGCCTTTGCCGGTGCCTTTGCCGGTGCCGTCTGAGCCTTTGCCGCTGCCTTTGCC